>JBKOWC010000018.1:0-8822 GCA_046724215.1 Pseudomonadota bacterium
GGCGATGTTCTGGATCGCCATGGCCGAGGCGGCCTGGCCGGAAGCGACGCCGAGCGCCGCGACGCCGCCTTCGAGCGCCGCGATGCGCTCCTCGAGCACGGCGTTGGTCGGGTTCATGATGCGGGTATAGATGTTGCCGAACTCTTTGAGCCCGAAGAGGTTGGCCGCATGTTCGGCGCCGCGGAACTGGTAGGACGTGGTCTGATAGATCGGCACCGCCACCGCTCCCGTCGTCGGATCGGCGCGGTAGCTTCCGCCATGCAGGGCGAGCGTCTGCGGATTCTTCGATTGGGTCATCTCGTCTCGGTCTCCTTCGGTTGCAGATGAATTCAGGCGGCCGCCGGCCGCTGCCGGGTCGTCGCGCTGCGCGAGAGATGGTCGCCGATGGCGTCGTTGACGGGTTCGCGGTGCGTGAGCGGCAGCATGTGCCCCGCCCCGTCGATCGTTCGAAAGCGCACGTTCGGCAGGATCAGCGAGATCAGCGCGGCGATCCGCCGGGTCGGCCACGGAGACGCGCTGCCGCGCAGGATCAGCGTCGGCGCCGCGATCTCCCGCAATGCCTCGAGGCGAGTCGGGTCGGTCATCGTTGCACGGAAGTCGAGCGCGACCTGCGGCGCCTGCCGCGCCAACGCGGATTGCACGTCCGGCCGCAGCCGCGTCCAGGCGTCGGGACCGTGCCAGTAGTCGATGAAGCGCGCCATGCCGCGCCGGCCATGGCCGGATGCAGCCGCCTGCGTGACGTCGGCGGCGAGCTCCGCCACTTCGCGAAACAGCCTGTGCTCCGTCGTGCCTTCCGGCGCATGGCGGAGGAGATGGAACGAGACGGGCTCGATCAGCGTCAGGCTTAGCAGGCGCTCCGGCTGCTGCACGGCGAGTCGAAGTGCGATGGCGGCGCCGTAGGAATGGCCGACGAGATGGACGCGCTTGGCGTTCTGGGCAACGGCGAGGGCCAGCGCGGCCGCGTCCGCCAAACTGGACGCGGCGGGGTCGACCGGCCGATCGGTCTGCCCATAGCCATAGAGGTCAGGCGCGAGGACACGCCAGCGTGCCTGCAGGACCTCGGTCAGCGGGCGCCACTGGACGCTCGAGCTTGCCGAACTGTGCAGCAGCAGCGCGGTCTCGCCGGAACCTGCCTCGGCGTACGCGACCTCCGCACCGCCGACGTCAATCGTCGGCATCGAATCTTCTACCCTGTGCGACAGTGCGCCGGCGGACCTCCCGATGGCCGGCGTTCACGTCGAGTCCCGCAGTGCGATCCATGTCGTCTCCTCGTTGGCACGGGTGCGGGCGCGCTTTGAATTCAGCCGTGATCACAGCTTCGGACCGGCTTCGTCGGCGTCCGCTCCGACGATGGCCGTCCGATCTTCGGGAATATGGGAGTTCAAATCCGCGTTACCACAAATTACAACAAAAATACTTATGACTGCAACTAGTTACGAAAACTTCCCCAGGATCGAAGGATGCATGGCGCTCCGTGGAGGCGGGCGGTGGGAAGGCGGCCGGGATTCGCCTACAGTCCGCCGATGGACAAGCCTCTGGACGCCTATCGCGCGAAGCGGGATTTCTCGAAGACGCCGGAGCCGGCGGGCAAGGCGCGCAAGACCAGGGCCGGCAACGCCTACGTCATCCAGAAGCACGCGGCGCGCCGGCTCCACTACGACTTCCGCCTGGAGCTCGATGGCGTGCTGAAGAGCTGGGCGGTGCCGGAGGGCCCGAGCCTCGTTCCCGGCAAGAAGCGGCTGGCCGTGCATGTCGAGGACCATCCCCTCGAATATGGCGGCTTCGAGGGCGTGATCCCCGACGGCGAGTACGGCGCCGGCACGGTCATGGTCTGGGACCGCGGCACTTGGACGCCCGAGTTCGACCCCGAATTCGGCTACCGCAAGGGGCACCTGAAGTTCCGCCTCGACGGCCAGAAGCTGAAGGGTGCCTGGCATCTCGTCCGCATGGCCCGCAAGCCGCGCGAGAAGCAGGAGGCCTGGCTGCTGTTCAAGTCCGACGACGCGGCGGCGCGGCCGGAAGGGGCGCCGGACATTGTCGACGAGATGCCGCTCTCGGCCGCCACTGGCCGCGACATCGACGCGATCGCCCGCGAGCAGGACCGGGTCTGGTCCTCGAAGCAGGGCGGCGAGCTCAAGCAGAAGAAGCCTCGGCGCAAGCCCGTCGTGAACCCGGCGACGTTGCCCAAGGCCAAGGCCGGCGCGCTGCCCAAGTTCGTCGAGCCGTGCCTGCCGTCCGCCGTCGAGAAGGCGCCGTCCGGCGCCGACTGGGTGCACGAGATCAAGTATGACGGCTATCGCCTGCAGACGCGGATCGAGAGCGGCCGCGTGCAGCTCCTGACGCGCCAGGGCCTCGACTGGACCGAACGCTTTCCCGTCGTCGCCAAGGCGCTGGCCGGCCTGCCGGTCAAATCGGCGCTCATCGACAGCGAAGTCGTGGTGCAGACGGAGGCGGGTGTCGCCAGCTTCACCGCCCTCGTGGATGGGCTGAAGAGCGGGAAGGGGAATCTGGTCCTCTACCTCTTCGATCTTCTCCATCTCGATGGTTTCGACCTGCGGGAGGCGCCGCTCAAGGAGCGCAAGGCGGCGCTCGCGAAGCTCGTCGCCGCGAACGGCGCCGACGGCCGCATCCGCTTCAGCGAGCATATCGGCGGCGACGGCGACACCGTCTTCCGCCATGCCGGCCGCCTCGGCCTCGAGGGCATCGTCTCGAAGAAGCTGTCGTCGCCCTACCGCTCGGGTCGCGTGGCGACCTGGGCGAAGGTGAAGTGCACGGAGCGCGAGCAATTCGTGATTGCCGGCTACGTTCCCTCGTCGGTGGCCAAGAACGCGATCGGGGCGCTCGTGCTGGCCGAGCATGTCGACGGCAAGCTGGTCCCCGCCGGCCATGTCGGCAGCGGCTTCAGCGCGGCGGTGGCCGGCGAACTCTGGCAGAAGCTCGACCCGCTGCGCACGAAGACGCCGCCCATCGAGGACGAGACGGCGGTGGCCAAGGGCGCCAAGTGGGTCGAGCCGCTCCTCGTCGCCGAGATCGAGTACCGCAGCCGGACCGGAAGTGACATCATCCGTCACGCCACGTTCCGGGACCTCGTCGAGGGCGCCGATCCGGCCACGGTCGTGCGCGATGCCCCGGCGCCGAAGCAGCCGAGGAAGGAGGCGGCGCCGTTGGTCAGGCTCACCAACCCGGGCCGGCTGCTCTGGCCGGAGCAGGGCATCGCGAAGCAGGGCCTGGCGGACTTCTATGCGGAGATCGCCGACTGGATCCTGCCGCACATCGCCGGCCGGCCGCTCAGCCTCGTGCGCTGCCCGGACGGCGTCGACAAGCAGTGCTTCTTCCAGAAGCATCGCTGGGCCGGGCTCGGCAAGGCGGCCCGCGACGTGCCGGTCGCGAACGAGAAGGAGCCGGCGATCGCCATCGACGACCTGGCCGGGCTGCTCGAACTCGTCCAGGCGAGCGTCCTCGAGATCCATCCCTGGGGCGCGATGGCCGAGCATCCGGAACTGCCCGACCGCGCCACCCTCGATCTCGATCCCGGCGACGACGTGCCGTGGGAGCAGGTGGTCGAGGGCGCGCTGGAGGTGCGCCGCCGTCTCGCCGGCCGCGGCCTGCAGAGCTTCGTGAAGACGACCGGCGGCAAGGGCCTGCATGTCGTCTTCCCGCTGACGCCGAAGGCCGACTGGGACACGGTCAAGGCCTTCACGCAGTCGATCGCCGATGGCATGGCGGCCGACCGCCCCGACCGCTACACCGCCAACATGGCCAAGAAGGAGCGGGGCGGGCGCATCTACGTCGACTACCTCCGCAACGGCATGGGGGCGACGGCGGTGGCCGCCTATTCGACGCGCGCCCGCCCGGGCGCCGCCGTCTCGACGCCGCTCGCCTGGGACGAGCTCGGGCCCGAGATCCGCGCCGACCACTTCACCCTGGAGAACCTGCCGAAGCGCCTCGCCGTTCTCGAGGGCGATCCGTGGGCAGGAATATTATCCTTGCGCCAGCAACTGCCGGTCGACGGGTTGCACAGCTTGCAGAAGCACGGTGCGTCCTTCGACAAGCTCAGGACGAGGGAGAATCGTACTGGCAGAAAAACTGCTCCTCATCTTGAGCCTGTCGAAGGACGCACGGTGGCGATTCCAAGCAGGTCGAGCAAAACCGCGCCGGCCGTGGCGCCCGAGAACATCCAGCGGCTGATGGCCGATGCCGTGGTCCCTACGAAGGAGAAGCTGGCGGCCTATTGGAAGAAGGTGGCGAAGGAGGCGCTCGCCTATCTCGGGCGGCGGCCGCTCAAGCTCGTGCGGCATGTCGCGGGCACCACGTTCTTTCATCAGGGGCCGCTGCCGCCGGTGCCGGCGGCGGTGCACCAGCTGCGCGCCGGGACGCGCGCCGGCGGCGAGGGCACCCGCCTCTGGGTCGACAGTCTCGATGGCCTGCTCGGCCTCCTCGAGATCGGCGTCGTGGAGCTGCATCCCTGGGGCTCGACGGTCGACGACATCGAGCGGCCCGATACCCTCGTCTTCGCGCTCGAGCCGGACGGCGCGGTCGACTGGGGCTTTGTCGCGGAGACGGCGCTCCGCATGCGCGACCTGCTGACCGGCGAGGATCTCGAGAGCTGGCCGAAGCTCACGGGCACCGGCGTCCATGTGATGGTGCCGGTGGTGCCGGACCTCGACTGGACCGAGGCGCACGGCTACAGCCGGAGCATCGCCGAGAAGCTCGCCGCCACCGCGCCCGAACGCTATGTGACGGCGGCGCCGCGCGACCGGCGGCAGGGGCGGCTCTACGTCAACTGGCTTTGCAACGGCCGCGGCAGCACCGCGCTCGGCGCCTGGTCGCCGGTCGCGCGCCAGGGCTTCCCGATCGCCGCGCCGGTGAGCTGGCGCGACCTGGAGCGCGGCATCGCCCCCGACGCCTTCACCCTCGCCCGCCTGCCGGCGCGCCGCCGCAAGGGCTGACCGGCCGGCTGGCGCGGTCAGGGTCGGCAGGACATAATGCCGGCATGTCCCTGACCCTGCCGCGCGCCGCCAGCGTACCGTCCCGCCAGCGGCGTGTCCGTCGGAGCGGCGGCGCTCGCCGCCGCTGGAGCCCGTGGCGGAAGCGGGCGCTGTGGGCGTGGCGGCGGCTGATGCAGACGCCGCGCTGGCTGCGCTTCGGCGTCCTCGGCGTGGCGATCCTCGCGGTGCTTTCGGCGGCGGACGTCGCCTACCAGGTGGCGCGCAAGCCGACGGAGATGCTCTTTCCGGTGGCCGGCGGGCTCGACAAGAGACCGGCCGAGACCTGGGGCGCGTACGGGCCGCTCTTCCGCCAGTACTCGACGGCCGCGGTCTCGCCGGAGCTGCTGGCGGCGCTGGCGCAGGTCGAGGGCGCCGGCAACCCGCTGGCCCGCACCTATTGGCGCTGGCGCCTGAGCTGGAACCCCGTCGCGGTCTACGCGCCGGCCTCGAGCGCGGTCGGCATGTACCAGATGACCGACGGCGCCTTCGCCGAGGCGCGCCGCTCCTGCATCCGCGACCATGCCGTGGTGGCCGAGGGCTGCTGGCTGACCGCGCTCTACAGCCGCATCCTGCCGAGCCATGCGACCGAGCTGGCCGCCATCTACCTCGACCACAAGGTGCAGGCGATCCTGGCGCGGCGGCCGCGCCACACGGCGACCGCCCAGCAGAAGCAGGACCTGGCGGCCATCGTGCACCTCTGCGGCGCCGGCCCGGCCCAGGCCTTCATGCGCCGCGGCTTCCGCCTGGCCGCGGGCGAGCGCTGCGGCGACCACGACGCCGCCGCCTACCTGGCGTCGTTCAACGCGATGAAGCGGGAGTTCGTGCGGTTGGCGGAGTAGGGCGCGAAAACGAGCGATGGACCCCATGCCCAGCGGAGCTTCCACAGACATCGCTGGCCGTCCGCATCGCTTCGTCTGTCGTCCCGGCGAAAGCCGGGACCCATAGACGGCGGCCTCTGGAATATGGGTCCCGGCTTCCGCCGGGACGACAGCCGTCGTGTGGAGCGACCTCGCTGATCGGTCGCAATCTCGAATCTGAACAATGGACCCCATGTCCAGCGGAGCGCGACCTCTGCGGAGGGGAAACGGTGATTCGTGCAAAATAACCTTACGCATAGGACAGGATTCCTGACGCGATCAGCGAATCTGCAAGACAACCCCATGTAAAGGAAGTTAACGGCGGGCGAGGGCGGGACGACGGAGGGGTTCGCGGCAGGCGGCCGTGTTTCGGGTGGCGGTTCACGATGTCCAACAGCGATGATCCCCGCCCTGCGTTGCCGTGGGGCAGGTCTTGGCATCATAGAGAACAATTAGGGAACATACAAGCGGAAAACGATCGTGACACGCGGAGGCGCGGAGCCGCGGAGATCGCCGCGGCGCCGGCGCCTGTCTTCAATCCATTCCCTTGCAGGGGCGCACTGCGCGCGCCCGGCGACCGACGAATCCGGACAGCCGAGCAATGGCGACGGGCGCGCGCAGCGCGCCCCTACAAGCATGGGGAATGTGAGTCCCTACGGCCGGCGGGGATAGCCGAAGGCGTCGAGGCCGGCGAGCAGGACTTCGGTGAAGAGGTCGCCGGGGGCGCCGGCGACATGCGTCGCCTCGTGGCTGATGAGGCCGGCGAGCTGGCGCTCGGTCCAGCCCTTCACGGCGAACTCGCGCAGATAGACGTTGGCGGTGGCGACGAGCGTGAAGCCGCCCTCGATCTGGTAATTGGAATCCTGCTTCTTCGCCTCGATGGCGTCCTTGAGTTCCTGCTGCACGGTCTTGTCGGCCGAACCTTCGGCCAGGTTGAGCGTGATGGCGTTGAGGGCGTCGAG
Source organism: Pseudomonadota bacterium (assembly GCA_046724215.1). Classification (GTDB taxonomy): domain Bacteria; phylum Pseudomonadota; class Alphaproteobacteria; order Dongiales; family Dongiaceae; genus JBKOWC01. The sequence goes on from JBKOWC010000018.1 coordinate 6,808, forward strand.
ATAGGAGCGCGTCTTGCCCTTGGCGCTGGCGGCGACGAGCTTGTCGAAGGTATCGGTGAACTGCTTCTTGTTGGCGAGCTGATAGGCGAGGTCGACGGCCTTGTCGAGCTTGCCCTGGAGCTTGTCCGGAAAGGCGCCGTCGCAGCCGAACTGCAGCCAGCGGTTGCCCGGCATCCCCGGCCGCGCGAACGGATCGCGCCCCTGGCGCGACTGCCCGTCGGCGACCGTGACCACGCATTTCGATTTGCCGTTGCTCATGGCGGATTTCTCTCGTCAGTGGGGGTGAGGGGCGGACCGTGCGGGAGGCGGCACTCCTCTCACGATTTGCGCGACCCGCGCAGTGACGACGGTCACGGATATGACCGCCGCATTGTAGGGGCGGGCGGCGCCCGCCCGCGGTGCCGCATCGGTTTCGTCGGCGGGCGCGCGCAGCGCGCCCCTACACGGGGACGGGCTATTCGAGGATCGTGTAGATGGCGTCGTGCGGATCGATCTTGCGCGGCGGGCCGCCGATGGGCACGAAGGAATAGACGTCGCCCTCGAACTCGTCGATCTGGCCGCGGCCGCCGCCCTGGACGATGCGGATGGTGCCCCAGACGCCGACATCCTGGTCCTCGTCGGCGGCGACGACCTGGGAGCCGCTCAAGCTGGCGATGGCCTGGCAGAGCTTCTTGCCGAAGTAGCCGGCGGCTGCCTGGCAGGCCACCAGCCAGATGGTGCCGATGTTGCGTCCCCGCAGCAGCGCGAACGGGTGGACGCTGTCGTCGTTGATCCGGTAGGGCCAGTACTCCTCGTCCTCGCCGCCGATATAGAGCGCGCCGCCGCCCTCCGCGCCGTGGCAATTGATGACCACGTTCTGGAGCGGCGTCCGTTCGTATTCGAGCGCCAGGCGGTTGACGCGGATGATCTCGCGCACGCAGCCTTCCGTATTCATGCGCGGCGGCGCGTTGACCGTCTCCCACATGCGGTAACGGGGCCACGGCACGTCATGCGAATTGATGACGAGCGACGGCGACTTCAGCATGAGCATGCTTGCCTCTCCAGCCTGATGGAGGGAATCGGCTCTCGGTGCCGACGATGCAGGAGAATGGTAGCGGGGGCGCCGCGGCGGCAGTGACCGCGCGCACATCTGCTGGAGATTCCCTGCGTCGTCGGCTGCGGTGGCCTCAGCAATCCCGCTCAGGCATCGGCGACGGCGCAGGTACGCCCAGACGACAGGTGGCCAGTCCAATTTGGGAAGATGCGGAACGAACGATCCATCTGAGTCTGGCGCCGATCGGGAGTAGAATTCGATGACCACGAGCGCAGCCGATTCTCAGCAAGCGTTCGGCGAGGCGAGCCGCTGCACGTCGCTGCCGGAGTTATTGGACTTGATCACGAATAACCCCGGCCGCTCGGAAATCCGAAAACGCGCGGCGGCGTTCGCGAGTGGAGCTGCGCCGCCGGGCACGTCCTCACGGCCTCGTGACCGCTGTTCGGCATGCGAAATATCACGGGGTGGCCTGGCGTTCATGTAGGTTGTTACGAGAGACAACGCCCAACCGAGAGAGAGCATTGTTCAAGGAGTCCCCTATGGCAAAAGTATCGTCGTTCCTTGCCAGGGCCGGCCTGGTTGCCTTAGCCCTTTCCGTCGCCGGCGCCGGCGGCCCTGCATTCGCCGCGAGCGGCGGGGGCAGCAACGGGGGCGGCGGGGGCAGTACGCCGTCCTGCCCGTCCGGCTATGTCTACGACTCGAACAAGAAGGCCTGCGTCAAGGCCTCCTCCGGCCTGTTCGACGACAAGCAACTTTACGCGCAAGGCCGCGCCCTCGCCCTTGCCGGACGCTACGCGGAGGCGCTCGACGCGCTCACGGCCGTGCGAAACCAGAACGATTCGATGGTCCTCACCATGATCGGCTACGCCAAGCGCAAGAGCGGCAGCTTCGACGAGGGCATGGCCTACTACCAGCGGGCCCTGGCCATCGACCCGAAGAACGTCAACACGCGTGAATATCTCGGCGAGGCCTATGCCGAGAA
>JBKOWC010000284.1:0-16659 GCA_046724215.1 Pseudomonadota bacterium
CTATTACCGGCGCGCCTTCCACCATCAGAGCGACGGTTATCTGAGCGAGACCTCCGCGCGGCTCTACGACTACCAGGTCGAGATCCTCTTCGGCGGCGCCGCCGATGCCATGCGGCGCCAGGCGCTGGTGCCGATCCATCATTTCCTCCGCGAGCGGCGGATCGCCGACTCGGGGCTGATCGACATCGCCTGCGGCACCGGTCGCTTCCTCACCTTCGTCAAGGACAACTATCCGCGCCTGCCGGTGACCGCCCTCGACATCAGCCCCTATTACATCGCAGAAGCGCGGCGCAACCTGGCGCCGTGGTCGCGCGCGGCCTTCGTCACGGCCGCCGTCGAGTCGGCCGACCTGCCGCCGGCGAGCTTCGACATCGCCACCTGCATCTACCTGTTCCACGAGCTGCCCGCGGACCTGCACGGCGAGGCCGCGGCCGCCATCGCCCGCCTGCTGAGGCCCGGCGGGCTCTGCGTGTTCGTCGATTCCCTGCAGCTCGGCGACCGGCCGGACTACGACGCGCTCCTGGAGTCATTCCCGTTCGCCTTCCACGAACCCTACTACGCCGACTATCTGCGGCAGGACCTGGCGGGCGTATTCGCCACGGCCGGTCTATCCGTCGAACGGGTCGACATCGCCTACCTGTCGCGCATCGTGGTGCTGCGAAAGTAGGGGCGACCGGCAGGTCGCCCGTCTATCGGCCGCATCCACCCACGGGCGACCTGCCGGTCGCCCCTACAGAAATGCTGCGCTTCTACCCGGACTGGAACTTCACGACCGTCGCAAGCGAGGCGATGAGCCCGCCGAGGGTGAGCGCCGCGGCGGCGATGATGCCGAGAATGCTCGCCACGAACGCCAGCTTCGACACCGGCCGCGCGATCACCAGGAAGCTGTCGGAGTCCGCAGCATCGGCGGCCAGGCCGTCGATGCGGATGCGATAGGGACCCGGTCGTATCGAGTCCAGGCTGGCGATATCGACGCGGGCGCGGCTGATGCCCTCGACGGTCATGGGCATGAGGGCGGGGGCGGCCTGCACGACCTTGCCGGCGGAGTCTTCGAGGGCGACCGAGAGGGCGAAGGGCTTGAAGACGCTGGCCTGCACGTTGCGGAAGCGCGGCTTGTCGAGGACGAAATTCAGGGGTCCCGAGTCCTTGAGATCGATGTCCTGTTCGGCGACCAGCGGCAGGCGCGCCAGCTCGGGCACCCGGATCGTGCGCAGTAGATAGACGACGCTCGCAATCAGAAGGCCGAGGCCGATGATGCAGCCGGGCACCGTCAGCAACAGCCACGCGCGGCTCAACAGCAAGGCATCCTCCATGCAACGCCTCCCGGCGCGATCTCCTTGTCAGCGACTCTAGCCGAAACATGCGTGCCGCGTGGCGAACTTTGCGGCATGATACGGCGGGAAGCAGGGACGAAGACCGCATGACAGCCGCAAACGATCCAGCGCGCCCGCTATGGGCGGAGATCGATACGGGCGCCCTGGCGCACAATCTCGGCGTCGTGCGCGAGCTGGCAGGGCCGCGACGACTGATCGCGTCGGTCAAGGCCAACGGCTATGGCCACGGCGCCGTGCCGATGGCAAAGGCGCTGACCGCGCTGGGCGTCGACACGCTGTGGACCGGCAGCATCGCGGAGGCGCTGGCGATCCGGGCGGCCGGAATCGCGACGCGCATCCTGATGTTCGGCGGCTACCTGCCAGCGGACATACCCGCATTGCTGCGGAACGGGCTGACGCCCACCATCTATGACCGCGCCGGCGCGGAAGCCGCCAGCGCCGCGACGAACGGTCCCGCCGCGGTCTATGTGAAGGTCGACGCCGGGCTCGGACGGCTGGGGATACCGCTGCCGGATGCCGAGGCGCTGATCACGAAAATTGCGGACCTGCCGAACCTCGTCATAGAGGGCATCTATTCCCACCTGCCGTTCAGTGACGCCGCCGGTCGCGAGCGAGCGCGCGAGCGCTACGAAGCGTTTGCCACCCTGCTGCAGCGCCTCGCCGATCGCGGGATACGGCCGCCGGTGACGCAGGTATGGGCGAGCTCGGGCCTGCTGGCGGCGATGCCGGACGTCTGCAACGCCGTCTGCGTCGGCCACCTGCTCTATGGCCTGTCGCCGGGAGACGCCGAAATCTCCCACGGTGTCGCGCTGCGTCCGATCATGACGACGATCAAGACGCGCCTCATCCACGTCGCTCATCGCGCCGCCGGACGCGACAATGCCAGCGGCGGCGCCTACGCAACGAGGAATGCGCGCATCACCGGCGTCGTCCCGCTGGGCCTCGGCGACGGCATGCGCAAGCCGGCACCGGGCCAGACGATTTCGCTCATCGTCGGCGGCCGGCGCGCACCCGTCATCGGCGTCTCGCTCGAGCACACGACCCTCGATCTGACGGACATCGACGGCGCCCAGGTCGGGGACGACGCGATCCTCGTCGGCCACAGCAACGGTCTCGACACCGATTTCAAGGACCTCGCCCGCTGGTTCGCCTGCGGCGAACTCGAGGCGGTCATGACGTTCAGCGGACGGTTGGCGACCGACCTGAGCGCGTGAAGGTCCGACTCGTCTGCTGGCTTCTCTTGCGGCAGTCATCACAACGCGCTATGCTGTATTCTCTTGTCTTACGCTGCATTCCATGAACTCCGTATGACCAAGACGACTGTGACATTCCGACTGGACGCGAAGAAGCGGGCGCAGCTCGACTCGATTGCCGACGGCATGGACCGTGATCGAAGCTATGTACTGACCGAAGCCGTCGATGCCTACCTCGACGTGCATCAATGGCAGGTTGAGCACATCCGGAAGGGCCTGAGCGAGGCAAAGGCCGGCAAGTTCGCCACGGATGCGGAGGTCAAACGGACCTTCGCGCGTTTGCGCAAGAAGTGAGAATCGCCTGGACCCGATTGGCACTCGCTGACCTTGACAGCGTCTATGACTTCATCGCCGTGAACAATCCCGTGGCGGCCGTGGCGACGATCGACCGGATCGAATATGCAGTCCAGCGCCTGCTCCGCTACCCGAGCATGGGCCGACCGGGCCGGATCGGCGACACACGGGAGCTGGTCGTGGCGGGAACGCCTTTCATCGTCGTCTACAACGTGACGCCCCGGCGGGTGGAGATTCTCGGTGTCATCCACGGCGCCCGTCGATGGCCCGGCAGATGAAGCGCGCCGGCTAGCGGATCATATACACCTTGCGCACGGTGTCGTGGACGCGGCAGGTGCCTTTCCAGCCTTGCGGGAAGAAGGCGACGGTGTCCGGGCGGATCTCGATGACCTCGCCGGATTCGTGCACGTAGGTCGAGCGTCCCGAGAGGAAGTGGCAGTACTCGTCGTTCGTCACGTGGCAGTTCCAGTAACCGGGCGTGCAGACCCAGATGCCGGTCTCGCTGCGGCCCTGCGGGCCTTTGTGGAGCAGGCGGCCGGAGGTGTGCGACTGGCCGTCGATCATCGTCGGCACGGGACCCCAGTCGGCCGGCGTCGGACAGGTCGCGGACTGGCGCAGCACCGGCGTGGCGCCGCGGTCGATGGTCGCCGGCGTGATGCTCAGGATGTAGGTGTTGCGCATGGTCGCGTGCACGTCGCAGCGGCCGGTCCAGCCGGAGGGGAAGTGCACGACTGTGCCGGGCGTCACGTCGATGGTGTCGCCGTTGTGCTCGGTGTAGGTGGCGCGGCCCGCCAGGAAGTAGCAGAGTTCGTCGCCGGGAATGCTGAGCCGCCACGAACCGGGCGTGCATTGCCAGAGGCCGCACTCGGCAGCGCCGTCGGCGCGCTTGTGCAGCAGCAGGCCGCTCGAGCGCGACTGGCCTTCGATGGCATCGGGCTGCGGGCCCCAGTCCGCGAGGCCGCCAGCCGTCGTCGCGTCGTGGATGTGCGGGGCGGAGCCGGTCATCGACATTGTTGCCGTTCGCCTTTCTTGATTCCCCCGCGAAAGCGGGGGCCCAGGGAGACCGCACGGCGCTTACCTCTGGACCCCCGCTTTCGCGGGGGAATCAAGGGAATATCAAGCATCACGCACGAGCGGCGATATCCCCGATGATTCGCGCCGCCTTCTCGGTGCCCTTGGCGGCCTGCATGCTGCGGCTCACCTCGGCGAGGCGGGCCTTCATGGCGGCGTCCGTGAGCAGACGATCGATGGTCGACCACATCTGGTCGTCGGTCCAGGTGTAGCGCGGCAGCTTGGCGCCGTAGCCGGTGTCGTCGATGCGGGTGGCGTTGTCGAGGCCGTCCCAGCAATAGGGCATGATGATCGCCGGCTTGCCGAAATAGAGCGCCTCGTTGAAGCTGTTGTTGCCGCCGTGATGGATGACGAGGTCGACCTGCGGGATCACGGCCGGCTGCGGATACCACGGCTCCAGATGGACGTTCCCGGGAACGTTCGTATAGCGGTCGATGTGGGGCCCGACGTTCATCAGGAAGCGGTAGGGCAGTTCGCCGAACAGCGCGATCATGCGCTTGTAGAGATCGATGTCGGCGGCGCCCAGGCTGCCGAAGCTGACATAGACGATCGGCTTGTCGGCGCGCGCGGTGAAGGCCGGCACCGTGTAGCTGCCCTCGCTGCGCACGCAGCCTTCGAGGTACTGGAAGCGCGCCGGATCGAGCGGATTGCGGCGCTTGAACTGCAGCTGGCGCGGATAGAGCAGCAGGTTCATGAAGGGCGAAGCCTCGAAGAACTCGCCGAGCGGATAGGGCGGATGCCCGACCTTCTGCAGGAACTCGCTGAAGCGCTGGTGCGTCGGCTTCACGAGCTCGAGGAAGCGGGCCTCGAATGCCTGGTAGCCCTCGTGATCGCCCTCGCTGCATCCCGAGAGATGCGGCGGGATGTCGGGATCGGGGATCTCGTTCTCGGAGCAGGAGATGATGCGGATCCAGGGCTTGCCGTACTGCTTGATGGCGGGGAACAGGATGACGTTGTCGACGCAGACGACGTCCGGCTTGAGGCGCTTCAGGTGCGCCGCCAGGCCGTCGTGCGAGATGATCGCCGAATCGACGATCGCCTCCCAGACGGGAATCACATAGGTCGGCAGCTGCTCGATCGGCGACAGGCGGAAATGCGGCAGATGGCCGGCGATGAAGTTGGCCCAGAAGTTGGCGATCTCGTCGTCCGACATGCCGCCAGACATGTCGACGAGATTCTCCTCGAAGCCATACTTCTCGAACTCGCCCTTGAAGCCGCGATCGCAGACGAAGACCGGATTGTGGCCCATCGCCTTCAACTGTTGGGCGATGCCCACGCAGTTGAGCGCCGGCCCGTAGGCCGCCTCGGGATAGAGGACGATGGTCTTGGCGATCGACCGGGCGGCTGGCGGCCTCGGTGCCGGCGCGGCGGATGCGGGCGGCACCTTCTTCGGCGTGATGCGCTTCGCGGCGGCTTGCTTCCGTGCGATCTTCTTCGGCGGGGCTTTCTTCGCTGCGACTTTCCTCGGCGCGGCCTTCTTCTTGGCGGCCGCCTTCTTCTTCGGCGTCGCCTTTGCGCGGGCTTTCGGCTTGGCGACGGTCTTCTGCTTCGCCGCCGGACGCTTTGCCGACTTTCTTCCTTTGGCTTTCGTGCTCGCCTTCGCCATCAGCGCCCCCCGAAACAAGCCCGAATCAAGAAGGCCTCATGAATGGCCCGGGCGCCGGTTGGCGGTCAACTCGATTCGGCCACGCCGCCGGCCCAGGGCGAGGCGATCTCACTGATGCCGTGATTAAGCCCCGTCGTTGGGTCGCGGAGGACGGCGCTCGGGCAGGCGAACATGACGGGATAGACGCTGACCGGCGCGCGCACGACGGGAAAGCGTGCGGCCAGGGCGTCGGCGACCGCGGGCGGCAAGCGGCTGTCGAGCGTCACGGCGCCGTCGCCGCTCATGTCGAGGCGCGGCTGATGGAAGGCCTCTTCGAGGGTCATGCCGAAGTCGGCGAGGAACGAGAGGATCTGCGCCACCGCCGGCAGGATGCGGCGGCCGCCGGAGGCGCCGAGCGCGAACCACGGTCGCCCGTCGCGCCGCACGACCACGGGACACATATTGGATAGCGGCCGTTTTCCCGGCGCCAGCGAGTTGGGTCGGCCGGGCCGCGGATCGAACCACATGATGCCGTTGTTCATGAGGATGCCGGTCTCCGGCAACAGCACCTTCGAGCCGAAGCGCGCCAGGAGCGTCTGCGTCAGCGCCGCCATGTTGCCGTGGCGATCGACGACGCTCAGATGCGTGGTGCAGCTCGGCGCCGGGCCGGAATCCCCCATGGTCGCGAGCCGCGTCGCGTAGGCGCGGTCCAGGGCATCGGCGAAGGCGAGGTAGGCCGCCGGGTCGGGCCCGGCGGCGAGCTGGCGATCGCGCGGCAGCGCCGCGGTCCAGCGGCCGAGGACATCGGCGAGGGTCGGACCGGCGCTCAGCCCGGGGACCGCCGCCACCGCCGCGCCGCGATAGGCGATGTCGAGCGCCGGCCGGATCGTCGCCTGGTAGCCGCGCAAATCGGCGGCGGCGATCCGGCTGCCGCCGGCCTGCAGGTCGCGCACCAGCGACGCCGCGATCTCGCCTTCATAGAAGTCGCGCGGACCGGCAGCGGCGAGCCGGCGCAGCGAGCGGGCGAGCGGCCCGAGCGGCAGGTAGCCGGCCCCGCCTTCCGGCGGCGGCGTCGGCGGCAACCCGTCCGGCAGATAGATCGCGCGCGTCGCCGGAAACTCGGTCAGTTCGCGCGCGCCGACGGCGATGTTGAGCGTCGCGTACCAGTCGAGCGGCAGGCCGCGTTCGGCCAATGCGATCGCCGGCGCGATGGCCCAGGCCCAGCCGATGCTGCCGAAACGCTCCAGCGCCAGCCGCATGCCGTCGACCTGGCCGGGCACGGCGATCGAGCCATATCCCCTAAGGTTGCGGTCGCCCACCACCGCGGGCCAACTGAACAGGCCCGGCGCCGTGCCGCCGGCCAGCGCGTAGTCCGCCGGGTCGAGGCCGGCCGGCGCCACCATGCCGAAATCCACGACCTGCGGCGGCGCGCCGTCGGCATTGGCGACGACCATATAGCCGCCGCCGCCGAGCCCGTTCATCCAGGGCTCGACCACGCCGATCGCGAGGCCGGTCGCGACGGCGGCATCGACGGCATTGCCGCCGGCGGCCAGAACATCGGCCCCGACCGCGGCTGCCAGGCGGCTCTGCGCGGCAACGATGCCGCCGGCGGCCTTCACCACGGCTTTGCGTGGCGCGAGCGGAATGGGATCGGGAAGCGGCATTTGGTCCTCGCCAGCAGGTTTCGACGACGGTAGCCGACCGGAAGGCGCGCCAACAAGGGCCCCGCTCGGCGCTGGACGGCTGCCACAGCGACCGTCACACTGACGCGAGCTGCCACAACCGGCGAGACGCATGAAACGCTGGCTGAACGTTGTTGTTCCTCTCTTGCTGCTTGCGGGTGCCGTGTGGCTGCGCCTGGCCTTCGGCGTCAACGATCTGCCGCTCATGCAGGAACTGCAGAATCTCGTCTTCGACAACTACCAGCGGGCGCAGCCGCGCAGCTATCGCGCGGACCTGCCGGTTCGCATCGTCGACATCGACGAGAAAAGCCTGGAGAAGCTGGGTCAGTGGCCGTGGCCGCGCACCATGCTGGCGCAGCTCGTCGACCGGCTGACCGACGCCGGGGCCGCGGTGGTCGTGTTCGACATTCTCTTCCCCGAGCCGGACCGAATGGCGCCCGCGAACCTGCAGTCCATGCTGAGCGACCACCCGGACCTCAAAGGCATGGGCGACCTGCTGGCGCAGATGCCGGATCCCGACGCCGCGCTGGCCCACAGCTTCGAACGCATGAAGACAGTGACGGCATTCGCGTTGACGCCGGAGGTCGGATCGCGCAAACCGGCCGTGAAGTGGGGCGGCGGCGCCCAAGCCGGCGACGATCCAACGCAGTTCGTCCCCAATTTCTCCGGCGCCGTCACGACCCTGCCGGCTCTCGAGAAGACCGCGCAAGGCAACGGCTGCGTGAACTTCCTCCCCGATGCCGACAAGACGGTGCGCCAGGTGCCGCTGCTCTTCAGCCTCGATGGGGATCTCTATCCGAGCCTCGCCGCCGAGGCGCTCCGCGTCGCTTATGGCGCGCAGAACTACGTGATCAAATCGTCCGGATCCAACCTGGAGACGGGATTCGGCGAACCGAGCGGTGTCGTCGCCGTCCGCATCGGCGAGAACCAGATCGTCCCGACAACCGCCACAAGTTCCGTCCTGCTCTACGACTCCGGCCACCGGCAGGAGCGGTTCGTCTCGGCCTGGGAGATCTTGGCCCAGCCCGACCCGTCACAGCCCCTCCCGTCACAGCTGTCACAGCTCATCCACGGCCAGATCGTGCTGGTGGGCACCAGCGCCGAGGGGCTCAAGGATCGCGTGACCACGCCCCTCGAACCGATCATGGCCGGCGTCGAGGTGCATGCCCAGATCATCGAGCAGATCCTGGCCAGCCAGTACCTGCAGCGGCCGGACTGGGCCTTCTACGCGGAAATCATCTACCTCGTCGTGCTCGGCGTGATCCTCATCATCGCCATCCGCTATGTCGGGGCGCTTCTTTCGCTGGTCCTGGGCGTCGCCGGCATCGGCTGCGCGGTCGCCGTTTCCTGGTACGGGTTCGCGCATTCCGGCTATTTGATCGACCCGCTCTACCCCTCCCTGGTGGCGCTCGTCGTCTACATCTCGGGATCGCTGCTGGGTTATCTCAGCACCGAAAGCGAAAAGCGGTTCGCTCGCGAGGCCTGGGGACTCTACACATCGCCGGAACTGGTCGAGAGCATGACCGGCGATCGCACGCGCCTCGCCCTCGGCGGCGAGACCCGCGAGCTGACCGTGCTGTTTTCCGATATCCGCGGCTTCACCCGCATCGCCGAAGATCTCGATCCGAAGGAACTCACCAAGCTCGTCAATCGCTTCCTGACACCGCTGACGCGCGTCATCCGGGAATCCGGCGGCACCATCGACAAGTACATGGGCGACTGCATCATGGCTTTCTGGAACGCCCCGGGAGACGTGGCCGAACATCCGCGCAAGGCGGTTCGCGCCGCCCTCGCCATGCGCGCCGAATTGCACACGCTCAACGACATGCTGCTGTCGGAAGCCCAGCGCGAGGGCCAGCAGCCCATCACGCTGGGCGCCGGGATCGGCCTCAACACCGGGCCTGCCTCCGTCGGCAACATGGGATCGGAGCAGCGCCGGGCGTATTCGGCGATCGGCGACACCGTGAACATCGCCTCGCGCCTCGAGGGGCTGTCGCGCGCCTACGGCATCGACATCGTGATGGGCGAGGAGACGGCGCGCTTCGTGCAGGACTTCGCCCTGCTCGAACTCGACCAGGTGCGCGTCAAGGGGCGCCAGAGCCCCTTGCGCATCTTCACCGTGCTGGGCGACGAGAGCACGGCCGGAACGCATTTCTTCCTGACGCTCTCCGAGCAGCATGCCGCGATGCTCGTGGCCTATCGGCAGAAGCAGTGGCAGGCGGCCCGTTCGGCGCTGCAGGCATGCCGGCAGAGCGGCCCGGCGCTCGCCGCGCTCTACGGCGTCTATGAGCAGCGCATCGCCGCCTACGAAGCCACGCCGCCGCCCGACGACTGGGACGGCGTGTTCACGGCAACGACGAAGCAGGGGTAGAATCCCCTCCAGGCAGCGGCGCGGCAATCGGAGCGGCCATGATCTTCCGGCAGATCTTCGACAGCGTATCCAGCACCTACACCTATCTGCTCGCCAGCCGGCGCGGCGGCGAAGCCCTGATCATCGATCCGGTGCTGGACAAGGTCGACCGCTACATCCAGCTGCTGAAGGAGCTGGACCTGAAGCTGGTGAAGGCGGTCGACACCCATCTCCATGCCGACCACATCACCGGGCTGGGGGCGCTGCGCGACCGCACGCGCTGCATCACCGTCATGGGCGAGCAGAGCCGGGTCGACGTGGTTTCGATCCGCGTCAGCGAGGGCGATCGCATCGAGATCGAGGGTTTGAGCCTGGATGTCCGCTACACGCCCGGCCACACCGACGATTCCTACTGCTACCTCATGGCCGACCGGGTCTTCACGGGCGACACCCTGCTGATCCGCGGCACCGGCCGCACCGATTTCCAGAACGGCGATGCCGGCGCCCAATACGACTCGATCTTCGGCACGCTGCTGAAGCTGCCGGAGGAGACGCTGGTCTACCCGGCGCACGACTACAAGGGCGATACGGTCAGCACGATCGGCGAGGAACGGACCTTCAATCCGCGCCTGCAGGTGGCGTCGCGCGCGCAGTACATCGAGCTGATGGGCAAGCTCGACCTGCCCAATCCGAAGATGATGGATGTGGCGGTGCCGGCCAACATGCGCATCGGCCTCTCGCACGAGGAGATCGCGCGGCGCGGCTGGACGGTGGCGGCGGCGGAGGCGGTGACGCTCGTCGGACGGCCGGAGGTGATCCTGGTCGACCTGCGCGAGCGGCGCGAACGCCAGAAACACGGGATCATCCCGGGGTCGCTGCACGCGCCCTACCCCGACCTGGCGGAGAACGTGCGCGCCGGCGGCATGCTGCACGAACTGGCCGCCGCCACCGGCAAGCGATTGCTGTTCTATTGCGCCTTCGGCGAGCGCTCGGCCATGGCCGTACAGGCCGCGCAGGCGGCCGGCCTCGCCGCCGCCTGCCATATCGCCGGCGGCATGGATGCCTGGAAGAAGGCCGCCGGTCCGACCGTGCGGCTGGAGTCGTAGCCCCTTAGACGCAGTCCCGTCCGGCAGCTACTGCTTGGTCGGCTCTTCCGGAAACACGTGGCGATAGATGTAGCGCTGCACGTCGCTCAGATGGCGGAACATGGCATCATGCGCCCGGTCGCCGTCGCGGGCGGCGATGGCGGCGCAGATCTCGCGGTGGAACTCGGCATAGACCGACTGCCGCTTGTAGCAATGGGCATTCTCGCCGAGGCGGCGCCATCCCGCGTCGCACTGGCTGGCGCGCAGCGTGTCGAAGACGGCAAGGAACAGCGCGTTGCGCGCCGCCTCGGCCACCGTGCGGTGGAACTGCTCGTCCGCGGCCTGGTAGGTGGCGGAGTCGGCGGCATCGCGGGTCTCCTCCGCGAGACGCTGCAGCTTCCTGATGTCGGCCTGCGACGCGCGCAGGGCCGCAAGGCGAGCCATCGCCGGCTCGACCGACAGGCGCACCTCGATCACCTCGAGCGGATTCGTGTGCTCCAGGATGCGATCGAAGGGAATCGCCGCTTGCGCGGCCGTCCGCTCGACGAAGGTGCCGCGGCCCTGGCGGCGCGAGATGCGACCTTCCTTCTCCAGCACGTCGAGGGCGCGCCGCAGCGACCGCCGGCCGACACCCAGTTCGCTCGCCAGCACGCGCTCGGGCGGGATGCGGCCGTCGCCCGCGACGCCCTCGTCGGTGATCAGCTGACGAAGCTTCATCAGCGTCTGTTCCGTTCGTTCCATCATCCCTGTCCGTCGCCGACCATGCGACCCTCCGCGAGAAACGCCAAATCGTCGGGACTATAGGCCTACCTCTATTGGTCCCGCAATGGTCCCGTACGCTATCACTTGTTGTGCGCCATTTTCCTCGTGATTGTCTTCTAGTGATTCCCCCGCAAAAGCGGGGGTCCAGGGCAAGTGGCGTGGCGCGGGCCCCTGGACCCCCGCTTTCGGGGGAATCGATAAGAACTGCGATAACTGCTGCGGATGAATTTTGGAAAGTCGGCACCTGCAGAGGTCCGACAATACGCGGCAGACGAAGGCTGCTGTTGACGCGTGGTCACGGCGATGGTTACCTTGCTGACGACGGGATGGCCGCACGCGAACCAATCGCCGAAGCGGCCGCGGCACGGGAGGAAAGAGGCGCACGCGATGGCCGCGGCAGGGACAAGCACGCAGATCGAAGGCCACAACCGGCAGGCCGCGCTCGATCAGCTCCATGCCGACGTGTACGGCGCGAACATGGCCCCGTTCTGGGCCATCGACCGATCCGTCGCCCATGACGAGGACCGCCAGGTCATGGACAAGGCCAAGGCGGTGCCGTTCGTCTGGCGCTACAAGGACCAGATCGAGCCCCTGCTCTATCGCTCGGCCGAGCTGATCGGCACGGAATCGTCGGAGCGGCGGTCGCTCATCCTGGTCAATCCCGGCCTGGCACCGCGGCGCGCCAGCGTGACCACGATGTATACGGCCTATCGCCTCAACGATCCCAACGAGATCATGCCGCCGCATCGGCATTCGCCGAACGCCATCCGCTTCGGGCTCACGGGACGCCAGAACTTCACCGGCGTCGAGGGCGAGAACATCGTCTTCGGCCCGGGCGACCTCGTGCTGACGCCGCACGATACCTGGCACAACCACGGCAACCAGGGCAACGACCCCGCGATCAACCTCAGCGTCCTCGACCTGCCGCTGGTGGAGACGCTGAACGCCACCTACTTCGAGCACGACTACAGCGAGGACGTCGGCGGCCAGCGCGTGCGCCGGGCCGTCCAGTCCGAGCGCTTCCCGCCCGACTACTCGCAGCGCGTCTATGGCCATGGCGGGCTGCTGCCCCGCTTCGTCTCGCACGACCGCGGCACCGGCGCGGCCTCGCCCATGTATGTCTATCGCTGGGACATGATGCGGGAGCTGCTGGAGAAGTTCAGGGACTGGGACGGCGATCCGTACGAGGCACTGCTGGTCGAATATGTCGATCCGACGACCGGCCAGGCCATCTACAAGACCATCACCTTTTTCATGCAGATGCTGCGCCCCGGCGAACGCACACAACCGCTGAAGCAGAACGCCAGCCTGCTCTGTGCCCCGTTCGAGGGGCGCGGCTACAGCATCGTCGACGGCAAGCGGCTGGATTGGTCACCGTTCGACACCTTCGCCGTCCCGGGCGGACGCTGGTGCGAACACGTGAACGCTTCGGACCGTGAGCCGGCCGTTCTGTTCGTGGCAAGCGACGAGCCGACCCTGAAGGCGCTGGCCTTCTACCAGAAGCATGGGCGCAAGCCGTCCGGCGAAGTCGTGCGCCTCGCCTGATCAGAAGCGGATCGATGCGGCGATCATGGCCAGGAGCAAGAACACAAAGCATGTCGCCCATATCGACTGCCCCGGCGGCGGCCAGGTCTGGGTCGACGGCACCACCCTCTATATCGGCCATATGCGCCAGCCGACCGGCACGACGATCGTCGACATTTCCGATCCCCAGCAGCCGCGCACCCTGGCGCGGATCGAGATCCCGCCCGGCTGGCATTCCCACAAGGTGCGCGTCGCCAACGACATCATGATCGTCAACCACGAGCGCCAGGGCCAGGACGGGGCGCCGGAGTTCGGCGGCGGCCTCGGCATCTACGACGTGTCGCGGCCGGTTGAGCCGAAGCTGATCACGAAATGGCAGACCCACGGCAAGGGCGTGCACCGCTACGACTTCGACGGCCGCTATGCCTACATCTCGCCGACGGTCGAGGGCTATGTCGGCAACATCATGATGATCCTCGACCTCGCCGACCCGGCGAAGCCCATCGAGGTGGGCCGCTGGTGGATCCCGGGGCAGTGGAAGGCCGGCGGCGAGGATTATCCCTGGAAGGACTGGACGCCGCCGCGCTGCCATCATCCGATCCGCCAGGGCGACCGGCTCTATGTCAGCTACTGGCACCACGGCTACTACATCCTCGACATCACGGACATGTCGGCGCCGAGACTCGTTGCCGGCGGCAACACCTCACCGGCCTTTCCGCATCCGACGCACACCTGCCTGCCGATGCCGGCGCCGCTCAAGCACCGCAAGGTGATGGTCGTGGCGGACGAGGACGTGGCGAAGCTGTGGCCGGCGGCGCCGGCCTTCACCTGGATCTACGACATCACCAACGAGCAGTGCCCGACGCCGATTGCCACGTTCCAGGTCGAGGGACTCGATCCCGACGGCGCGCCGCAGCCGCCGATGATGGGCTGCCACCAGCCCTCCGAGCGCTTCCACGGCACCGTCATTCCCTTTGCCTGGTTCGCCAAGGGCCTGCGGCTCGTCGACATCGCCGACCCCTTCCATCCGCGCGAAGTCGGCTGTTTCGAGCCCGACCCGCCGGCGGGCTGCGACCTCGCCTCGTCCAACGACGTGACCATCGACGACCGCGGCCTGCTCTACCTGATCGACCGCCAGCGCGGCGTCGACATCATCGAAACGTCCGTCATGTGATCCGGGGAAGCGCCTTGAGCGACCGCATCAAAGCCATCGGCAAGAAGAATCCCAACCTGCCGTTCTACCCGGCGGTCCGCGCCGGCGACTACATCTTCGTCTCCGGCCAGGTCGCCAAGGACGAGCAGGGCAACATGTGCGCCGGCACGATCGAGGAGCAGACGCGCTGGACGATCGAGGGCCTGCGCCGCATCCTGGCGCTTGAGGGCGCCGATCTCTCGGACATCGTCAAGATCACGACCTATCTCGACGATGCACGCGACTTCGGCCGCTACAACCGGGTGTTCGCCGAGTTCTTTCCGGACGGGCGCCTGGCGCGCACGACGGTCGAGGCGCGCGCCGTGATCGACACGAAGATCGAGATGGATGCCATTGCCTACAAACCCAAGGATTGATCGAAAGGGGGCGCCGCCCGTGTTGAGAATATTGGGACGCAGCACATCCGGGAACGTGCAGAAGGTCGTGTGGCTGCTCGAAGAGATCGCGCAGCCCTACCGGCGCGAAGACTACGGCCGCCAATTCAACAACACGCAGGACGCCGCCTATCTGCGGCTCAATCCCAACGGCAAGGTGCCGACGCTCGTCGACGGCGACGTCGTCGTCTGGGAGTCCAACACCATCCTGCGCTACCTCGCCAACAAGCATCCGACGCCGCTCTACCCGGGCGAGCCGGCGGCGCGCAGCCGGGTCGAGCGCTGGATGGACTGGCAACTCGCCTCGCTCAACGGCCCCTATCTCGGGATCTTTCGCGAGGCCAAGAAACCCGCCGCCGAGCGGGGCGCCAACTGGGCGGTAGACGCCGCCGAGCTCACGGCGCAGCTGAAGATCCTCGATGGCGCGCTCGCCGAGCAGGCGTGGCTTGCGGGAGGGGAGCTCAGCCTGGCCGAGATCTGTCTGGGGCCGATCATCCACCGCTGCCTCGATTTCCCGGTCGAGCTCCCGGCGCTCGAGCGGCTGCAATCCTGGCGCTCCAAGATCGTGGGGCGGCCGGCGTTCAAGAAGGCGGTCGGTTGAATGGAAAAGCAGGCGCCGGTAGCGGATTTTCGTTAGAACGATAGGAGAGGGAATTCATGACGACGGCAGCAGTAATCGGTCTCGGCACCATGGGCCCCGGCATCGCGGCGACGCTGTGTCGCGGCGGCATGAAGGTCACGGCGTTCGATGTCAGCGCGGAGCAGCGGGCGAAGGCGCCGCAGTCGATCAAGACGGCGACGGGCGTTCTGGCCAACCTCGGCATGGCCGACAAGAGCGGCGGCGCCGAGGTGCAGATCGCCGACTCGCTCGAGGCCGGCGTCAAAGGCGTCGACCTCGTGGTCGAGACAGTGCCGGAGAAGCTCGACATCAAGGCGCCGGTGTTCCAGGCGATCGACAAGGCGGTCGGCAAGAGCTGCGTCATCGCCTCCAACACGTCGGGCATTCCGATCACGAAGCTGCAGGCCGGCAACTCCGCGCCCGGACGCGTGGTCGGCATGCACTGGTCGAACCCGGCTCACGTCATCCCGATGATCGAAGTCATCGCCGGCAACGAGACCAAGAAAGAGACCGTCACCTGGATGGTCGACACCATCAAGGGCCTCGGCCTGCTGCCGGTCGTAGTACAGAAGGACGTCCCGGGGTTCGTCGAGAACCGGATCCTCTACGCGCTGCTGCGCGAGTGCGTCGACCTCGTGGAAAAAGGCGTCATCGACGCCGAGGGGCTCGACACCTGCGTCTCCTGGGGCATCGGCTACAAGCTGTCCGTGGTCGGCCCGATGGCGCTGCTCGACATGGCCGGCCTCGACATCTACCAGGCCGTCGGCAGCTACCTGAACAAGGAGCTGTCCACGCGCGGCGACGTCAGCGGCTATGTCACCGAGCGGACCGCCGCCGGCAAGCTCGGCATGAAGACCAAGGGCGGCATCTTCAACTACACGCCGGAGCGGATCACCGAGCTGCAGGGCCAGCGCGCCCGGCGGCTGGTCGCTGTCCGCAAGGCGTTGGAAGGCTGAACCGCGCCGGCGTCGCGGCCGGTTCCTGCCCAGGCAGAAGTCCGACGATCTCGATCGAATGAGGAAACGGGGAGAAGACGAACCATGCAACCGACATCACGAAGGAAGATCCTGTCGCTGCCGCTGGCGGCGCTGTGCGCCATCGGCGTCGCCGGCCTGTGCGGCGTGGCCGCCCACGCCGGCGAGGTCAAGAAGATCGCCGTGCTCACGCCGGAGGATCCGACCGACTATGGCTGGAACCAGCAGGGCTTCGATGCCGCCAAGGCGGTGGCCGCCAAATACGGACTGGAGTTCATGCCCGCCACCGGCCTCGGCTACGGCGACGTCCACTCGACGCTGCGCGAGCTCGCCGGCGACGGCGCCAGCCTGATGATCGCTCACGCCAGCGGCTATAACACGGCGGCACCGGAAGTCGCGGCCGAAACCAAGGTCCCCGTCGCCATCGTCGACCGACCGAACGACAGCAAGCCCGGACTGATCGCCGACTACACGCTCTCCGGCCATGAGGGCGCCTACCTCGCCGGCTGGCTCGCCGGCAAGATGAGCAAGACCGGCAC
>JBKOWC010000079.1:0-11809 GCA_046724215.1 Pseudomonadota bacterium
GCTCGAAGGCATGCAGCGTCTTGCCGGCCGCGGGGGGGCCGAGCAGATCGAGGTACAGGCGATAGCCGACCAGGTCGGCCGCGGCGCGGATCGCCGCGTCAGCCTCGGCGGTGCGGCCGCCGGCATGGCCGGGACCGATGCCGACGATCGCCAGCCGCCCGCGAGGCCGGCCGCGCGATGCCCCGTCGATGAGGCGGGGGCTGCGGGCGATGGCGCAGGTGGCGCGCGGCGAGCGCTGCTTGGGGACGACGAGCACCGCGTCTGGTCCGGCGGCCGCGAGGGCCGCTCCTTCGGCGACGCCCCAGCAGCCGGTCTCGCGAAAGACGATCTCCGATCGCTCGCTGAGCCGCGACGTTTCGGCAAGCAATGTCTCCGCGTCAAAGAAGCGCGCGGGCGCACCAAATTCGGCAGCGACGACGTGGATGGCTGGTTCCGCAGCCTTGAGCGCGATGGAATAGATTCCCGCGACGGATTCCGGCGCGAGGCCCGCCTCGTCGAGGCAGCGGCGCAACAGATCCGAAACCTCCGCTACGTCGGTGCCGCGCTCGCAGCCGATGCCGATGGCCAGCGTTGCGGGATGAAGGACCAGTCGAGCACTACCAGGGAGAACGGCGCGATCGGTGGCAAGGACATCAGGTATCGAACCGTCCATGTAGGGGTGGGTCTCAGACCCACCCCTACAGGTGAGCGGGGCTCGGCGCAGCCAACTGCAGTCGGCTTCCGCCGCCTCGATGAGCAAATCAACTTCGCGGCCGGCCAGGAGCGCGGCAGTCACGGGCTTCGCCGCGTCCGGATTCGCGACGCGCCAGCCGGGGGGCGGGTCGTCGAGGGCGAGGCCGAGCTGGAGGTCGCCGGCGGTGGTGACGGCGGCGGTACCACCGGTCAAGGCGGCGATGCGGCGGGCGAGATCGTTGGCGCCGTGGTGGCCGCCGAGGAGCGGGATGGCGGCGCTGCCGTCCTCGGCGACGGCGACGACCGGCGGCTCCGTCCGCTTGTCGGCGAGCAGCGGCGCCAGGCTGCGAATGACGATGCCGGCCGCACAGAGTGCCACGATCGGCTCGCCGCGCGCGAACAGCTCCCGCAGATGCGCGGCGACGTCATCGAACCGGACGTCGGCATCGGCGATGCGCGGCGCATAACCGTGCAGCTGGGCGTCGCGCAGCTCGGCCGCCAGGCGCCGCGCCAGGGACAGGCCGCCGGCGCCGATGACGACGACCGCCGTCATTCCGCGCCTCGCGCCGATGCGACGAGGACCATGGAGAAGTAGGGCGCGCTGTCATCGGGCAGCGCGCTCAGCGGCGCAACGCGTTGCGTAGCGAGCGTGGCGCGCTCGACGTACCAGCTGCGCGCCAGCAACCCGCGCTCGTCGAGCAGGCGGCGCACGCGCCCGAGATGACGGCCCACCTTGATGATGGCGAAAGCCTCTTCGCCGGCCAGGCAGAAGCGCAACGCGTCGTCGGGCAGCGGCGCCGGCACCACGGTCAACGTTTCGTTGCGCGCTGCCAGCGGCAGGCCGGCGACGCCGGCACAGGCCATCAGCGACGAAACGCCCGGCACGACCTTGACGGCGCAGCGCTCGACGAGGCGTCGATAGAGATACATGAACGAGCCGTAGAAGAACGGATCGCCCTCGCAGAGCACGGCGACGTCGCGCCCGCCGGCGGCGTGATCGGCGATGGCCGTGGCGGCGGCATCGTAGATCTCCGCCTTCGGGAACTGGCCGTCGCCGAGCGGCATGCGGATGGCGATCTCCGTCTGGCCGCCCGGCAGGTGCGGCGCCGCGATCTGGCGCGCGAAGCTGTCGCCGGTCTCCGGCGCCGGATAGGCGATGACCGGCACCACCTGCAGGATGCGCAGCGCCTTCAGCGTGATCAGCTCGGGATCACCGGGTCCGACGCCGAGGCCGTAGACGGTGCCGCTCATCGCTTCGTCGCCGCGAACTGCGTGACCGGCATGAGCGGCCGCCATCCGGTGAAGGGACCCACCGGTTCGGCGCGGCTCACGGCGATGCGCACGAGGTCACCGCCGATCTCGCCGCGCAGCGCCAGCAGCCGCGTCTCGCCTTCGAGCGTCACCGCGTTGGCGACAAAGCGGCCGCGCGGCTTCAGTGCCGCCCAGCACCGCTCGATGAGCCCCGGCACGGTCAGCCCACCGCCGACGAACACCGCATCCGGCGGCGAAAGATCGACGAGCGCGGCCGGCGCCTCGCCCTCGACGATCTGCAGCTGCGGCACGCCGAGCGCCGTCGCGTTCTCGACGACCATGGCGCAGCGGGCGGCGTCGCGCTCGACCGCGGCCGCCGCCAGCGTGCGGTGGCTGCGCAGCCACTCGATGGCGACGGAGCCGCAGCCGGCGCCGACGTCCCACAGCAGCTGCCCCGGTGTCGGCGCCAGCGCGGCCATTGTCGCGGCGCGCACCTCGCGCTTGGTGAGCTGGCCGTCATGGCGGAAGGCCTCGTCCGGCAGACCCGGGACGCGCGCCTGCACGACGGCATCGGGGCCGGCGATGCACTCGACCGCGATCGTGTTCAGGTCACGCGTGCGCTCGATGGTCCAGCCGGCGGCGGGGGCGATGATCCGGTCTTCCTTCTGGCCGCCCATATGCGCGAGCACGGTGAGGCGGCTCGGGCCGTAGCCGCGCGCGGCGAGCGCCCCGGCGACGGCCGCCGGTGTAGTTCCATCGGCACTCAGCAGCAGCAGGCGGGCGCCGGGCGCCACGACCGCGTTGAGCAGGGCCAGGGAGCGGCCGTGCAGCGTCAGGCATTCGACCTCGGCCAGCGGCCAGCCGAGCCGCGCGCAGGCGAGCGCGAAGGCCGACGCGCCCGGGATGATCCAGAGCTCATCGCTCGGAACCTGGCGCGCCAGCGTGACGCCGATGCCGAACCACATGGGGTCGCCAGTGGCGAGCACGACGACGGGCCGCCCACGGCGGCGCAGGATCTCGTCGACGGTGAGCTTGAGCGGCGATTGCCACGTCAGGCGTTCGGCGTCGCCGTTCGGCACGAGGGCGAGATGGCGCTCGCCGCCGACCAGCAGTTCGGCCTTGTCGATCAGGTGGCGCGCCGCCGGCGACAGGCCCGCGAGGCCGTCTTCGCCGAGGCCGACGATGCTGAGCCAGCGGTTCATCCGGCCTCGCCGACGATCAGCGCGTTCACTGCCGCCGCCGCGAGTGCGCTGCCGCCGCGCCGGCCCTTCAGCGTGATGAAGGGGATCCCGAGTTGCGCGTCGATCAGCGCCTGCTTCGATTCGGCGGCGCCGACGAACCCGACCGGGAAGGCGAGGATCGCCGCCGGTCTCGGAGCACTAGTGGCGACGCGCTCCAGGAGATGGAAGAGCGCCGTCGGTGCATTGCCGATGGCGACGACGGCCGCTTCCAGGCGCGGCATCCAGAGATCGACGGCCGTCGCCGACCGCGTCGTCTGCAGCTTTCTCGCCAGCTCTGGGACACGGGAATCCTCCAGCGTGCAGACGACATCGTTCTGCGCCGGCAGGCGTGCCCGCATGATCCCTGCCGCCACCATGCCGCTGTCGCAGAAGATCGGCGCCCCCTGCCCCAGCGCCTCGCGCGCGCGAGTCACGACGTCTGCAGAGAACGCCAGATCATCGACGATGTCCGGCATGCCACAGGCATGGATGAGACGCACGGCCATGTCGGCGACATCAGGAGGCAGATGATCGAGTCTGGATTCGCTCCGGATGATCGTGAAGGACTCGCGGTAGATGGCATCGGGATCGCGGGGCGCCGCTTCTTCCGATTTGGGAGACTCGGACCGCGAAGGTGCATCCTTCGACAAGCTCAGGATGAGGTCGTTTCGTTTTGCCACGAACAATGCCCCTCATCCTGAGCTTGTCGAAGGACGCTGGATAGCCATGCCAGCCTACTCTACCCGTTCCGGATTGCGCCGGCCGGGGCCGTGCGGGTGGTCCGCGTGCGGATGCGGCGCATGATGATGGTGGTGGCCATGACCATCGTGGTGATGGTGGTCGTGGTGGTGATGATCGTGGTCATGCTCGTGATCGTGGCGATGATGATCGTGCGCCTGATCGCCGGCGGTGCCGATGCCTTCGACGTGGTGGTGGTGGCCGGCTTGCGGCAGGCCGACTTCAGCTTCGAAGCCGACGACCTGCTCGCGGTACTTGCACATCAGGCAGTTCATCTTGCCGTCGCCGACGAGGATCTCCTGCACGCGGTCGGCGAAGGCGTCGAGCACGAGGTCGTGGTCATTGAGATAGGGCGCCTTGAGGAATTCGATCGCCGGATGCCGCGCCGCCATCGCGTCGGTAACGCCGTAGATGCGCTTCACGAGCACGCCGGTGAAGAGGAAATAGGGGAAGACGATGATACGGCGATAGCCGAGCTTCACCGCATGCTCGAGGCCGGGCGCCACCAGCGGAAAGGTAACGCCGCTATAGCAGACTTCCGTCCAGCCGAAGCCCATCCCCTCCCACAGCATGCGCGCCACCTTGCTGATGTTGGAGTTGGCGTCCGGATCGGAGGTCCCGCGGCCGACGACGACGAGCAAGGTCTCGCTGCGCGGCACGCGCCGGCTGGAAAGCCGTTCGGCCTCCTCGATGCGCGCGGCGGCGGCGCGCAGCAGGCGCAGGTCGACGTCGAGGTCGCGGCCGTAGTCGATGCGGAGCTGCGGATGGCGTGCGGCATAGTCGTTGAGCACGGAGGGAATGTCGTTCTTCACGTGCCCGGCCGCGAACAGCATGCCGGGCACCGCAAGGATGCGCTCCACGCCCTGTGTCCGCAGGACATCGAGGCCGTCGCGGATGATCGGGCGGGCGAATTCGAGGAAGCCGCTCGCGACAGGATATTGCGGCAGGCGCTTGGCGATGCCCGCCGCCACGGCGGCGAATTCGCCGATTGCCTCGTCGTCGCGGCTGCCGTGGCCGCACACCATCACGCCGATCTTGCTCATCTTGCTTTGTCTCTCGATTGCTGAGCCGTTGTTGACGATGGCGCCGGCGACGGATCACTCTGCGCATCCGCACCGACCGCCCCTTGATGACCAATCCGACGATCCTGCTCCTGGCCCTCGCCCTCGACGCCGCCTTCGGCGACCCGGAGCGGCTGTATCGCGCTTTCCCGCATCCGGTCGCCCTTATCGGCCGCGCCATCGGCTGGCTCGATCGGCGCTGCAACCGCGACAGCGACAGCGCGGCGGCGCGACGACTCTGGGGTGTCCTCGCGACAGTTGCGATCGTCGGCGCCGCGCTCGCGCTGGGCTGGCTGCTGAACCGCACGCTGGCCGCGTTGCCGCTCGGCTGGGTCCTCGAGGCGATTCTGATGAGCACGGTGATCGCACAGCACAGTCTTTACAGGCATGTCGCCGCCGTCGCCGACGGTCTCGAGCGTCACGGACTGAAGGGCGGTCGCGAAGCCGTCCGCCATATCGTCGGCCGCGATCCCGACAGCCTCGACGACGCGGGCGTCGCGCGCGCCGCCCTGGAATCGCTGGCGGAGAACTTCTCCGATGGCGTCACGGCGCCGCTGTTCTGGGGGCTGCTGCTGGGGTTCCCGGGCATCCTTGCCTACAAGGCGGTGAACACCGCCGACAGCATGATCGGCCACCGCACGCCGCGGCACGAAGCGTTCGGTTGGGCTTCGGCCCGATTCGATGATCTGCTTAACTTCATCCCAGCCCGGCTGGGGGGACTGCTCGTGGCGGGCGCCGCGCTGATCATGCCTGGCAGCGACGCACGCGCGGCCCTGCACGCGATGCGGCGCGATGCGCCGAAGCACCACTCGCCCAACGCCGGCTGGCCCGAAGCGGCGCTCGCCGGCGCCCTCGGCCTCGCCCTCGCCGGTCCGCGCCGCTACGAGGGCGAACTGGTCGAAGATGCCTGGATGGGCGCCGGCGGCCGCGCCGCGGCGACGATCGACGACATCCGGCGCGGCCAGCGGCTCTATGTGGTTGCCTGCGCGATACAGGCCGCTGTCATCGCTGCGATCGCGCTCCTCTAGATAGAAAACGTCAGCTGCCACGCGCGATCTCCAGGATACGGTCGAGGTCGAGATGAGCGGCCAGATGATCGGCGAGCGCATCGAGCGTCGACTCGATCGCCTGCTCATAGGCGATGCCGTTGGCGGTCCGCTGCTTCAGGCCGGCCAGGTAAGCGTGACGGAACGCGTCGCGCGCGAACAGGCCGTGGACGTAGCAGCCGGCGACGCGTCCGTCGGGCGACAGCGCTCCGTCGGGCCGAAGACCGACGCCGTTGGCCAGGCGCAGCATGGGCCGCGCCAGCGCGGGGCCGGTCGTGCGGCCGACATGCATCTCATAGCCTGCGACGGCGGCGCCGCTCGCGATGTCTTCACCGGCGACCTCGACGAGCGTCTTGTCGGCGGTGAGTTCGGTCTCGATATCGAGCAGCGCCAGGCCATCGATGCTGCCGGGCGCGCCCTCGATGCCCTGCGGATCGGCAATACGGCGGCCGAGCATCTGGTAGCCGCCGCAGAGGCCGAGCACATGGCCGCCATGCCGGACGTGGGCGGTGATGTCGATATGCCAGCCCTGCTCCCGCAGGAAAATCAGGTCGGCGATCGTCGACTTCGAGCCCGGCAGGATGACGAGATCGGCGTCGGCCGGCAGCGGCCGGCCCGGCGCCACCATGTCGATCGATACGTCCGGCTCGAGGCGCAACGGATCGAGGTCGTCGAAGTTCGAAATCCGCGGAAGCATTGGAACGACAACGCGAATGGCGGCGTGACCATTGGTCGAATAACTCGGCAGGGCCATACCGTCCTCAGGCGGCAGCTGCTGTGCAGCCGCGAAATAGGGAACGACGCCCAGGCAGTCGAGACCCGTGCGCGCGCGGATCACCGCGAGACCGTCGTCGAACAGCCCGATGTCGCCGCGGAATTTGTTGACGATGATCCCCCGCAGCAGGTCACGCTCGTCAGCTTCAAGCAGCGCCTGCGTGCCGACGATGCTGGCGATGACGCCGCCGCGGTCGATGTCGCCGATCAGCAGGACCGGCACGCGCGCCGCCAGCGCGAAGCCCATGTTGGCGATGTCGCCGACGCGCAGGTTGACCTCGGCCGGGCTGCCGGCGCCCTCGACGAGAACCACATCGGCTTCACCGCGCAACCGCTCGAAGCTTTCGAGCACCTTCGGCAACAACGTCGCCTTCAGGCCGTGGTACTCGGCGGCCTTGGCGTTGCCCCAGACGCGCCCCTGCAGCACGACCTGTGCACCGACCTCGCTCTGCGGCTTCAGGAGCACGGGATTCATATGCACGCTGGGCGCAACACCACAGGCGCGCGCCTGCAACGCCTGGGCGCGGCCGATCTCGCCGCCATCGGCGGTGACGGCGGCGTTGTTCGACATGTTCTGCGGCTTGAACGGCCGCACGCGCAGGCCGCGCCGCGTGTAGGCGCGCGCCAGGCCGGCGACGATCAGCGATTTGCCGACGTCGGACCCGGTGCCCTGGAACATGATGGCGGCGGCGGTCATGGCTCGTGCGTCCATCTCTCGTTGACTCCCCCGCGAAAGCGGGGGTCCAGGGCAAGGGACGGGATGTTGCCCATGGACCCCCGCTTTCGCGGGGGAATCATGGAGAAAATCACCGGCCTGAGCTTGCCTATGACGCCACTTGTTGAAGCGAAACGCATCGACACTGACCCCTAAAACTCGATCCCGGCTTGCGCCCTCACGCCGCTGCGGAAAGGGTGCTTGATCATCGTCATCTCGGTCACGAGGTCGGCGGCCTCGATCAGCTCGGGCTTGGCGTTGCGTCCCGTGACGACGACGTGAAGGTCGGGACGGCGTGCCCGCAAGGTTGTCACGATCTCCGCGATCGGCAGGTTGTCATAACGCAGGACGATATTCAGCTCGTCGAGCAGCACCAGCCTGCAGTCCGGATCGGCCATCAGACGCTTGCCCTCTTCCCAGGCGGCGCGGGCGGCGGCGATGTCGCGGGCGCGGTCCTGCGTCTCCCAGGTGAAGCCGCCGCCCATGGTCCTGATGGTGACGAGGTCGGGGAAGCGCTCGAGAATGGCGCGCTCGCCCGTCGTCCAGCGGCCCTTGACGAACTGCACGATGCCGACCTTGAAGCCGTGTCCCAGCGCCCGCATGACGAGGCCGAAGGCGGCCGTCGACTTGCCTTTGCCCTTGCCGGTGTGGACGATGAGCAGGCCCTTCTCGATCGTCTTGGTCGCCATGATCTTGGCGCGGACGGCGCGGCGCTTGGCCGCCTTGTCGTCGGCGCGCCGGTTGCGCTCCTCCTCGGTCAGCGTCGGATCCGGAGTCTTCATGCGGCGCCCGCCAGCTGCGCGAGCCGGACGTGGGCCGCGTTGGAGCGCGGCCGCCAGAGGCCGCGGTCCTGCGCTTCGACGAGCCGTTCGGCCATCTCGCGCGCAGCGTTGGGATTGTTCTCGAGCATGAACCCCAGCACGGCCTCGTCGGCGATGTAGGCATCGAACACGGCATCGAAATGATGGTCGGCGACGCTGCCGGTCGTGGCGGCGAAGGCGAACATGTAGTCGACCGTCGCCGCCATCTCGAAGACGCCCTTGTAGCCGTGGCGCATGACGCCCTTGATCCATTTCGGATTGACGACGCGGGCGCGCACGATGCGGGCGATTTCCTCGTCGAGCGTGCGTACCTTGGGCGTCTCCGGACGCGAATGGTCGCTGTGATAGACGGGCGGCCGGCGTCCCGTGAGTTCTTTCACGGCGACGGCGAGGCCGCCTTCGAATTGATAGTAGTCGTCGCTGTCGAGGAGATCGTGCTCGCGGTTGTCCTGGTTGTGGAGCACGCCGTCAACCTGCGCGAGCCGGGTTTCGAACAGCTTGTGCTCGGCGGCACCCTGCGCGCCGGCGCCATAGGCGTAGCCGCCCCAGGCGATGTAGGCGCGGGCGAGGTCGCCGCCGGTTTCCCAGCCGCGCTCGTCGATGAGCGCCTGCAGGCCGGCACCATAGGCGCCCGGCTTGGAGCCGAAGACGCGGAAACCGGCGCGCTTTGCCGCCGCCTCGGCGGGGATGCCCGCTTGCGTCATCGCCGCGACGTCGGCGCGCACGCGCGCGGCCAGCGGATTGAGCTGCGGCGGCTCATCGAGCGCGGCCACGGCGCGCGCGGCGCTGTCGACCAGATCGATCTGCGCCGGGAACGCGTCGCGGAAGAATCCGGAGACGCGCAAGGTCACGTCGACCCGCGGCCGGTCGAGGATCGACAGCGGCAGGATTTCGAAACCGGAGACGCGGCCCGAGCCGTTGTCCCAGGTCGGCCGCACGCCCATGAGCGCCAGCGCCTGCGCGATGTCGTCGCCGCCCGTACGCATGTTGGCCGTGCCCCAGGCGGACAGTGCCAGCGACGCCGGCCAGGCGCCGTGGTCCTGTCGATAGCGGTCGAGCAGCAGAGACGCGGACTTCCACCCGAGCTGCCAGGCAGTCGGCGTCGGCACCGCTCGCGTATCGACGGAGTAGAAGTTGCGCCCGGTCGGCAGCACGTCGAGGCGCCCGCGCGTCGGCGCGCCCGACGGGCCCGGCGCGACGAAGCGGCCGTCGAAGCCCGCCAGCAGTCCGGCGATCTCGCTGGCGCCGCAGCGATCCACCGTCGGGCGGAGCTCCCGCTCGATGAACCCGAGGACGGTGCGCGTCGAGGTCCATGCCTGGTCGATCTGTTGGTCGCCAGCGACAAGACGCTTGGCGAGAAGCTCCAGTCGCTCGACCGTGTCGCCAACGGTACGCCACGCACCGAGCGCGTTGGCACTGGTGTAGGGGCGGGTCTGAGACCCGCCCCTACCGAGGTCGTGCATCAATGCCGGAGAACGTGGTCCGCTCCATGGTTCGCCCAGCGTCGCCGTCAGCGGGTCGAACGCGAGGCAAAGGTCGGCAGCCAGCGCGCGGATCAGCGAGGCGTCGCTGCCCTCGCCCCGGCCGCGCGGCAGACGCGTGAGGGCAACGAGGAGATCGGTCAGCTGCTCGCCCGTTGGCGCGACGCCGAAGATATGCAGGCCGTCGCGGATCTGCAGTTCCTTCAGTTCGCAGAGGTGGTTGTCGAGCTTGCCGAGGGCGGCCTCGGCGTCGTCGGAGGCGCCGACGCCGCAATCCCGGTCGAGGCCGATGGAAGCGGCGAGCTCGAGGATGCGCTCGCGCAGCAGGCGGCAGCGGCGCGGATCGAGACCGGCCGCCTCGTAGTACTCGTCGACCAGCTGTTCGAGATCGCGCAACGGCCCGTAGGTCTCGGCGCGCGTCAGCGGCGGCGTCAGGTGATCGACGATGACGGCGGCGCTGCGGCGCTTCGCCTGCGCGCCCTCGCCGGGATCGTTGACGATGAAGGGATAGAGATGCGGCAACGGTCCGAGTGCCGCCTCGGGCCAGCATTCCTGCGACAGCGCCAGCGCCTTGCCGGGCAGCCATTCGAGGTTGCCGTGCTTGCCCATATGGATGACGGCGTGGGCGTCGAAGCTGCGGCGCAACCACGCATAGAAGGCGAGATAGCCGTGCGGCGGCACGAGATCGGGCGAATGATAGGTCGCGGCCGGATCGATGTTGTAGCCGCGCGCCGGCTGGACGCCGACGACGACGTTGCCGAGGCGATGGACGGGGAGATGGAACGAGCCGCCCGCGAAGAACGGATCGCGCTCCGGCGCCCCCCAGCGGTCGGTGATTTGCGATCGGAGACGAGAGGGGAGCGAGGCGAAGAACGAACGGTAGTCAGCGAGGCACAGCCCGCATTCGATATTCCCCCTCCCCTTGTGGGAGGGGGACTCAGGGGGAGGGGTTTACGCGCGGGAGCGCGGGGAAGAGTCTTACGAGCCGTGCGGTTCACTCGTCAAGTCTTGCGCGCCTGCCGGCGCGAGACCCCTCCCCCTGAGTCCCCCTCCCACAAGGGGAGGGGGAGGGCTTGTGCTGTTGGTCGGTCCGGCGAGAAGGAGTTGCATCAACGCCGCGCCATTGGCCGGCGCGCCATCGATGCGGTAACCCGCGCCGCGCAGCGCGCACAGCACCTCGATAACTCCCGCTGGGGTATCGAGGCCGACGCCGTTACCGATGCGGCCGTCGCGGTTCGGGTAGTTGGCGAGGACGATGGCGATGCGGCGCTCGGCAGCGGGAGTCGCGCGCAGGCGCGCCCAGGCAGTGGCGAGTTGTGCGACGAAGGCGACGCGGTCCGGAAGCGGGCGCTGGACCACGATCGGGCATTCGGTCAGCGGATCGACGCGCGCCTCGGCCTTGAACGAGACGGCGCGCGAGAGGATGCGGCCGTCGATTTCCGGCAGCGCCACATGCATGGCGATGTCGCGTGCCGAGAGGCCGCTGGTGCCGGCCTGCCAGGCGGCCTCGGACCCGGAGGCGAAGACGACCTGCAGCACGGGACAATCGGCGGCATCGAACGGGGTCTCCGTGCGCGCGGCGCCCGGCTGCGACAGGGCAAAGGCCGTGGCGTTCAGGATCACGGCCGGCGGCGCCTTGGCGAGGAGATCGCGCAGCAGTGCGCCGGCGATCGGTTCCTTCAGGCTCGCGGCATAGACAGGGAGCGGGTTGAGTCCCTCGGCATCGAGCCGTTCGATCAGCGCGTCGACGACCGCGAGATCGCCGCTCTGCAGCAGCGCGCGATAGAACACCAGCGCAGCGACGGGCCGGGCCGGCTTCCATGCAGTTTGCAGGTCCGCCAGCATCGGCCGGTCGCGGCCCGGCCAGTAGAGGCCGGCACGCAGCAACTCTGCCGGCTCGCGCCATTCCTCGGAGCGACCAATCAGCGTGGCCGCGTAGGCCAGCAAATTGCGCGCGTTCTCGCTGCCGCCATGGACGCAATACTGCCAGAGCCGGTGCATGGCGTCCGGGGGCAAGGTCGAGGCCGACG
>JBKOWC010000275.1:0-8549 GCA_046724215.1 Pseudomonadota bacterium
CATCCGGCAGACCGGAGGCCTTGAGCGACGCGTCGATCAGCTCCCATTCGGTCATGCGGAAGCCCGGGTGATCGGCGCCCAGGCGCCGCGCCAGCTCGCACAGCACCCAGTGATTGCTGCGCGCCTCGCCAAAGGGCTCCACCACCTTGCGGGTCACCTGCAGGAAGGTGTGGCCGCTGCCCTTGTAGAAGTCGTCATGCTCGAGGAACGTCGTCGCCGGCAGCACGATATCCGCCATGGCGGCGGTGTCCGTCATGAACTGCTCGTGCACGCACACGAAGAGGTCGTCGCGCCGGAAGCCGTCGCGCACCTTCGTCGTGTCCGGGCAGACGGTCATGGGATTGGTGTTCTGGATGAAGAGGGCGGCGACCGGCGGGCCGTCGCCGAGATCGCGCTTGTCGCCGGTGAGCACGGCGCCGATGCGGCATTGGTCGAGGATGCGGGTCGACGGATCGAGCGCATCCAGGCCCTTGATCAGCCGGTCGTCGACCTTGTAGAGGCCGCCATTGCTGTAGAGCGCGCCGCCGCCGCGATATTGCCAGGCGCCGGTGATGGTCGGCAGACAGGTCACCGCGTGCAGATTGATCGACCCGTTGCGCAGCCGCGAGAAGCCGTAGCCGACGCGGATGAAACTGCGCCTGGTCTGTCCGTAGAGCCGCGCGAACTCGACGATCTGCGGCACCGGCACGCCGGTGATTTCCGCCGCCCATTCGGGCGTGCGCGATTCAAGATGCGCTTCGAGTTCTTCGGGCGCATCGGCGTAGCGGGCCATGTAGGCGCGGTCCGCATAGCCCTCCTTGAACAGCACGTGCATGACAGCGCAGGCGAGCGCGCCGTCGGTGCCGGGTCGCACCATCAGGTGCATGTCCGCGACTTCAGCCGAGCCGGTGCGATAGGGATCGACGACGACCAGCTTCGCCCCGCGCTCCTTGCGCGCGCGGCTGATATGCGTCATCGCGTTCACCTGCGTCGCCACAGGATTGCCGCCCCAGACGACGATCAGCTCGGCCTCCGCCATCTCGCGCCCGTCGACGCCGCGGCGGACGCCGACGCCGGCCAGCCAGCCGGCATCGGCCAGCGAGACGCAGATGGTCTCCAGCTGGCGCGAATAGCGCATGACGTGGCGCAGGCGATGGATGCCGTCGCGTTGCACCAGTCCCATGGTGCCGGCATAGAAATAGGGCCAGACCGCCTCGGAGCCGTAGCGCTGCGTCGCGCGCGTCAGGCCTTCGGCCACGATATCGAGCGCGGCGTCCCAGGCGAGCGGCTGGAACGCCGCCATGCCATCGCCCTTGGCGCCGACGCGGCGCAGCGGCTGCGCCAGGCGGCCCGGATGATGCTGGCGCTCGGCATAGCGCGCGACCTTGGCGCAGACGACGCCGGCCGTATAGGGGTTGTCGCGGGCGCCGCGCACCCGGCCGATGCGGTAGGCGTCGAGGCGTTCGACCTCGAGCGCGCAGGTCGAGGGGCAGTCGTGCGGACAGGCGGAATGGACGACATCGAGCGGCATGGCCGGAGTTATAGCAGGCGCGCCCTGCCGGACAAAGCAGTGGCCTGCCCGCTTCAGCGAATCGCCGCAAGGCTGCGGAATCGCCCGATCTCCCATGCCCAGAACGCGGCGGACTTGCGCCGGCGGCTCCGATATGGTCGCCAATCGTTTCGGCTCCAGGGCTTCCGTGCGAAGCAACGTCCGCTCTGAGCCGGTCGCCGCCCGATCGCCCGTCCCGGTGCCATGTCCGCCACAACCAGCGACCTGAATCTCCGCTCATCGCCCGGCAAGGGCGTCGTCTACATGCTGGCCGCGTCGGGAACGCTGACCATCATGGATGCCGGCATCAAGTGGCTGACGGACAGTTACACGGTGTCGCAGATCGGCTTCATGCGCTATGCCGTCGGCGTCGTGGTCCCGCTCGGCTTCGCCCTGCGCCTGGGCGGCCTCGCGACATTGCGCACGCGCCGCCCGGTCGGCCATGCGCTGCGCTCGCTCTTCAACATCGGGACGATGCTGACCTTCTACTATGCGCTGAAGCGGCTGCCGCTGGCGGATACCGTCGCCATCGGCTATGGCGCGCCGCTCTTCATGACGGCGCTGTCGGTGCCCCTGCTCAAAGAGCACGTTGGCTGGCGGCGCTGGTCGGCCGTGATTGTCGGATTCGTGGGCGTCATTGTCGTGCTGCGGCCGACCATGGCCGGCATCAGCGAAGGAGCCCTGTTCGCGCTCGCCGCCGCCCTGCTCTATGCGCTCACGCTCGTGACGTCGCGCCAGCTCAGCGCCACCGAGAGCAGCCACACGATCCTCTTCTATTATTCGTTCTTCGTCATCATCGCGCTGGGCGCGTTCATGCCCTTCGTCTGGGTTCCGCCAAAGCTCGCGGATCTCTGGCTGATCGTGTTCGTCGGCCTCGCCGGCAGCTTCGGGCAGTTCTTCCTCAACCAGGCCTTCCGCTACGGCGAAGTGTCGATGCTGGCGCCGCTCGACTATACCGGGCTGCTGTGGGCGACGCTGCTGGGTGTCGTCGTCTGGGGCGACATTCCGACCGCCTGGGTGCTGGTCGGCTCGGCGATCATCATCATGGCGGGCATGTACATCGTCCGCCGCGAAGCCATGTTGCGCCGCGCCCAGCGCCGGGCGGCGGAATCCGTGGCGCCGCGGGACATGTGAGCTTGGACGCTCTCGACTGCGTCGTCATCGGCGCCGGCGTGATCGGGCTCGCCGTCGCACGGCACCTCGCGCTCGCCGGCCACGAGGTGGTCGTCGTCGAGCGCAACGACGTCATCGGCGGCGAGACCAGCTCGCGCAACAGCGAGGTGATTCACGCCGGCATCTACTATCCCGCCGGCAGCCTGAAGGCGCGGCTGTGCGTGGCCGGCCGCGAGCGCCTCTACGACTATTGCCGTTCGCGTGGAGTCGGTCACAGCCGCGTCGGCAAGCTGATCGTGGCCTCCACGGGGGCGCAAGTCCGCGACCTCGAGTCGCTCCGGCGCAAGGCGTCAGCCAACGGCGTGCATGACCTGCAGTGGTGTGAGGCCCCGCAGGCGCGGCGACTCGAGCCGGCCGTGCGCTGCGTCGCCGCGCTGCTGTCGCCGTCGACCGGCATCATCGACAGCCATGGACTCATGCTGAGCCTGCTCGGCGAGGCGGAGAACGCCGGCGCCGCGATCGCCTTCAACAGCCCGGTCGAGGGCGGTTGGATCGAGCCCATCGGCTTCACGCTCGACCTCGGCGGGCCGGCGCCGATGCGGCTGGCCTGCCGCCGGCTGGTCAACGCGGCCGGCCTCGGGGCGCAGGACGTCGCCCGTCGACTCGTCGGCTTCGACTGGAACCACGTACCGCCCCGCTTTCTCGCCAAGGGCAACTACTTCACGCTGGCCGGCCGCTCGCCCTTCAATCGCCTGATCTATCCGATGCCGGATGCCGCCAGCCTCGGCGTGCATGTGACGCTCGACCTCGCCGGGCGGGCCCGCTTCGGCCCGGACGTGGAATGGATCGACAGCCTGAACTACGACATCGATGCCGCCCGCGCCGCGCGGTTCTATGCCGCGATCCGGCGTTATTACCCGGAGCTCCGCGACGGCGCGCTGCAGCCCGGCTATACCGGCATCCGGCCGAAGCTGCAGGCGCCCGGCGGGCCGCCGGAGGATTTCGTCATCCAGGGGCCGGAAACGCACGGTATCGCCGGACTGGTCAATCTCTTCGGCATCGAATCGCCGGGGCTGACCGCCTGCCTGGCCATCGCCGACGCTGTGGCGGCGCGGCTGGCCTGACTCCCGTCAATTCGCGGCGTTAAGGTTTCATGAACCACATTCCAGCACCATCGCCGTGCGTTCGAACAACTCCCCCGCAAGGAGGCGGGTCCATGCAGCGCAGAATCATGCCGGACGTGATCGGCAAGCAGCAACTGCTCGAGTTTTCCGCGGCGACCACCGTCCGCGAGGCGGCCCGCGCCATGCGCGACCGGCAGGTCGGCGCCGCGCTGATCACGCGCGACGGCGTGCTCGAGGGCATCTTCACCGAGCGCGACATCCTGCATCGCATCGTTGCCGACGGCCGCGATCCCGACACGACGCGGCTCCGCGACGTCATGACCAAGAATCCCGACACGATCGAGCCCGACGAGTTCGCCGTCGAAGCCTTGCGCCGCATGACGACGCGCGGTTACCGCCACCTGCCGGTGGTCGACAACGGCCGCCTCGTCGGCATCGTCTCGCGGCGCGATTTCCTGGGTGAGGAAATGGCCGTTCTCGACGACGAAATCGGCCACATGCAGCGCTTCTAGCCGCTTCCGAACTCCCTCCCGCATCGCCGACCAGGCCCCCCTCGCGTCCCCGCCGGAGGGCGCTTGCCGTCGGCCGTTTGTGCTACACTGACTCAAAGCCGAATCCGCCGCGCCCGAGCGCGGCGCGATATCGCGCATTCGCATGGGAGGGAAATGCCATGATGCGCAGGGTCATTCCCGACGTGGTCCGCAACCAGGAGCTGCTGGAGCTTTCGGCGCTGGCGACGGTGCGCGAAGCCGCCGACCGGATGCGATCGCGCCATGTCGGGGCCGTGCTGATCACCAGGGAAGGAAAACTCGACGGCATCTTCACCGAGCGCGACATGGTCTACCGCGTCGTCGCCGAGGGACGCGATCCCGACCGCACGCCGCTCGCCGAGGTGATGA
Organism: Pseudomonadota bacterium; assembly: GCA_046724215.1. Classification (GTDB taxonomy): domain Bacteria; phylum Pseudomonadota; class Alphaproteobacteria; order Dongiales; family Dongiaceae; genus JBKOWC01. The sequence continues at coordinate 4,665 of JBKOWC010000275.1, forward strand.
CGCGCAATCCCGACACTGTAAGGCCGGATACGACGGCGATCGATGCGCTGCGGCGCATGCAGGACGGCGGCTATCGCCACCTGCCGGTGCTCGACCGTGGCCGCATCGTCGGCATCGTGTCGCGCCGCGACTTCTTCGGCCTCGAGAAGGCGCGCCTCGAAGAGGAGAGCGACCTCTGGCGGAAAATCGGCTGAGGCCGAAGCCGCCGACCGAGCTGTGGTCGCCGGGGAAAGGCAATGAATCCGGGCCGACGCCGAGCGGACTCATCGCCCGGCGCGCGGCCTGATGCCTATGGTCGCCTGCCGGCCGCCGCCACGGATCCGGGATCGCCCGGCACGCCGAAGGCGGGCGCCATGGCGGGCTCGAGGGCGCGGGTGACATAGTCGTTCATCTGCGGCTCGTAGCGCACCCACAGCCGGTGCAGCGTCGAGATCGGATTGCCCTCGTCCCAGTCGACGCGCAGATCGACGAGCGGCCAGTTGTGCTCGTGGACGACGAGCAGGCCGGCGGAGCGCACCGGCCCCATCTCGCCGCCGGCGACGAGCCCGCCCTCCAGCGCCAGCATCAGCCGCTCGCCCAGATGCGCGTTCGGATGAGCGCAGAAGCTGCGCACCAGGGCGGCCGGCACGTCGCGGTTGCTCAGCAGGTTCCCGGCGGCGATGCAATCGGCTCCCGATGCGACCGCATTGGTGCCGAGCGTCTTGGCGCCGGAGTGGCTGGCCGTGCGCCCCTGGCGGTCGATCATGGTGACCTGGCGAAACTCCGGATGCGGCGCCTCGGCGATCAGGCGCTGCATGGCGTCCGGCGCGCTCAGGCCCGAGGCCATGAGATCGAGGCCGCCGCCGCCCAGCCGCGGATCGGTGATGTTCTGCGTGGCCACGGCGCCGACGCCGGCCCGCGCCCAGGGGCAACGGCTGGCGACCGCGATGCTGGAGGTGGTAATGGCGATGCCCAGCATGCCAGTCCGCCCGCATCGCCCGGCGATCGAGAACGTCATGCCCGGGTCTCCCAGACCGGCCTTTCGGCCGCGCTTCGAATTTATTCGTTGCCTATTCGTGACACGCGCGGCCGCGCCCGGCAAGTGCGGCCGTTTGCCGTCCGGTCAGTCGGCGGCGGAGCGCTGGCCCTGGGTCGCGAAGAAGGACGCCACCTTCTCCTGCGCGGGCAGCTCGATGACCGCGTCCACCAACCGGGCCATGCGCGTCGCCTGGCCGCGCACGATCATTCCCTCGTTCGGGTTGGCCAGCGGATTTCTCGCCAGCGGGAAGGCGTCCGCCGCGGTGTAGACGCAGATGTAGAGACCGCGCGGGCGGTCCGAGCGGTTGGCGTCGGACCCGTGCACCAGCCGCGTGTGCATCAGGCACGCGCTGCCGGCCATGCCGGTGACGGAGACCTGCGCCGGCCGCATGCGCTCCGTCGCCTGCTTCTCGATGTAGCCGACGAACCTGCCGGCTTCGAACAGCGAATAGAGCGGCCCGCGGTGCGAGCCCGGCACGATCGTGAGGCAGCCGTTCTCCTCCGTCATGTCGTCGAGCATGAGCAGCGCGGTCACGATGTCGTCGTTCGTGTGCGGCGTATAGGGGAAGTCCTGGTGATAGCCGACCTCGGTCTTCGAGCCCGCCAGCTTCACGTTGATCTTGCAGTGATGGAACTTCAGGTCGGGGCCGACCAGATCGGCGACCATGTCGACCATCGGCGCATTCTGCATCACCTCGCGATAGGCGGCCGAGATGTCCGACGGATTGTTGACGCGCCGCAACGCCGGCCGTTCGGCCGTGTGCTCCTCGCCCATGTCGAAGCGCGGGCGCCCATCGATGGTCGGCGGGCCGAACGGTGCCTTGTGCGCCCGGCTCTCGTCGACCCAATTCGCCAGCTCCTGCTGCAACGCGGCAAGCTGCGCCGGCGTCACCGCGCCCGCGGCGACGACATAGCCGTCGCGCCAGAACTGCTCCACCTGCGCCTGGCTCAGCATGCCCTCTTCTCCTAGCCGGACTTGACCCGCCGCGGCCGCTTGGCCCGGCGCTGCAAGCGGATATCGGCCCATTCCGGCCCGCTCGGCTCGCGCCGCGATTCATTTTCCGGGATGACCGCCTCCACATCAATCTCCATCACCCATTCCGGCCGGGCCAGGCCCTCGACGATGAGGCCGGTCGAGCAGGGATAGACGCCCTTCAGCCACTTGCCGATCTCCTGATAGACCGGCTCCCGATAGGCGCGATCGGTGATGTAGACCGTGATCTTGCAGACATGCGCGAGCTTGCTGCCGGCTTCCTCCAGCAGCTGCTTGACGTTGCGCATCGCCTGCTCCGCCTGCTTGCGGGGATCGCCGACGCCGACCATGTTGCCGCTGAGGTCTTGCCCCACCTGGCCGCGCAGGAAGACGTGATTGCCGGCGCGCACGGCCATGCAGAGATCATTGTCCAGCTTCTGTTCGGGATAGGTCTTCTTGGTGTTGAACTTGCGCAATCGTGTGTGAGCCATCGAGTCCTCTTAGCAAACTTTCATTTGATTCCCCCGCGAAAGCGGGGGTCCAGAGGGCCACGCACCGTCACTTGCCCTGGACCCCCGCTTTCGCGGGGGAATCAAGCAAGACAACGTCTGCCGTCACTTCTTCGCCGGCGGCTGCATCACGCGGTCCGACAGGCCTGCCGACTTCTTGACGAAGCGCAGCGGCTCCGACCAGTCGAAGCTGCCGTAGACGGCGCCGAGATGCGCGAAGGGCGGCGCCTGGGCGAACAGCTCGAACGTCACGCGGTGCCCGGCATAATCCGAGTTCATGAGGTCGCGGGCGAAGGCGAGCAGCTTGCGCCGGTCCTCGGCCACCCAGTTGTCGTTGACGCTGTAGTATTTCTCGAGCAACGCCCTGGTCTCCGGATGCTCGAAGGCGGCCACGTCGGGCGTCACGCAGATCTGGCCGCCGCAGAGCTCGCGCGCCAGGTGCACCATGGCCGGCAGGCGCGTACAGGCCTGGACGCGGCCCGTGTAGAGCAGCGACTGATGCGGCATCAGCAGCCCGGCCGGGCTCTTCTGCGCGAGCGCAATGGACGCCGTGAGATGTGCATTGATGGTCTCGCGATAGACGGCCAGTTCCGCCAGCTTCTCGCGCACCGCCTGCTGCTGGTCGAGGCCGGTCTGCCGCGCGTTGAAGAGGGCCGCGCCGATCAGCATGTCCGCGATCTTCTGGATGCGCTGCACGAAAGCGAAGGCGCTGTAGCGGTGCAGCGTGCCGCGGATAAAGCTGGCAGCCCGCGTGTGCCGGTAGAACAGCACGTTCTCCCAGGGCACCAGCACGTCGTCGAAGATGACGAGCGTGTCGATCTCGTCGAAACGGTTGGCGAGCGGGTAATCGCGGGCCGAACCGCGGCCGGCGAAACCGGTGCGGCAGATGTGCTTCACGCCCGCGGCATTCATGTCGCAGATGAAGCCGAGCGCGTAGTCCGACAGCTTCTCGTCGCCCCAGTTGGCGATGGTCGGCTTGACGAAGGCCTGGTTGGCATAGGCGGCCGCGGTCTCGTACTTGGCGCCGCGCACGACGATGCCCTTGTCGGTCTCCTTGACCAGGTGGAGCAGCATGTCCGGGTCCTGGTCCTGCGGCCGCTTCGAGCGGTCACCCTTGGGATCGGTGTTGGCGGAGACGTGGAACGTGTCTGAGCGGAGCGCCCGGAAGATGTGGTTCTCGATATTCTGGGCGAACTGCGGATCGACCTCCTTGAGCACGTCGCGGCCGTCATAGAGCGACCACATCTCGCCGATGGTCTCGTCGCCGACGCGGATCACGACGCCGCCGAGATCGTCCATCACCGTATCGACCGCGCGCCGCTTCACCTGCCAGTCGTCCTGGGTATAGGGCAGCTTGTAGCCGATGCAGCAGGGCTCGTTGCTGCC
>JBKOWC010000135.1:0-8981 GCA_046724215.1 Pseudomonadota bacterium
ATCCGCATCGTCGGCGCCGAGAGCGTGCCGCGCGACGGTCCCGCCCTCCTCGTCTGCAACCACATGTCGTTCGTCGACGGCCTGCTGGTGGGCGCCTGCGTCCAGCGCTTCGTGCGCTTCATCGTCTACAAGCCCTTCTACGAGATGCCCGGCCTGCACTGGGTGCTGAAGCGAATGAACGCGATCCCCATCGGCGAGGGCGCGAAGTCGGTCGCTGCGGCGCTGGCGCAGGCGCGCCGGTCGCTGCAGGAGGGCCACATCGTCTGCATCTTCGCCGAGGGCGCCATCACCCGCACCGGCAACCCGCTGCCCTTCCGCCGCGGCGTCGAGAAGATCCTCGACGGCCTCGACGTGCCCGTGATTCCCGTCCATCTCGACCGTCTCTGGGGCAGCATCTTCAGCTTCAAGGACGGCCGTTTCCTGTGGAAGCGACCGGAGCGCATCCCGCTGCCCGTCACCGTCTCCTTCGGCCAGCCCATGCCGGCGGCGACGAAGGCCTGGCAGATGCGCCAGGCCATCCTCGAGCTCGGCAGCGAGGCGTTCCGCCACCGCCGCACCGCGAACGACCTGCTGCATGTCCGCTTCGTCCAGGCCGCCCGGCGCCATTGGCACAAGGTGGCGATCGCCGACTCCACCGGGGCGGCGCTCAGCTTCGGCCGGGTGCTCGTCGGCGGCCTGGCGCTTGCCGGCTGGTTCCGCCGCGAACGGCCCGCCGACAAGATGGTCGGCATCATGCTGCCCGCCTCCGCCGCCGGCGTCCTGGTCAACCTCGCCGCCCTCTTCAGCAGCAAGGTGCCGGTCAACCTCAACTTCACGGCCGGCGCCGAGGCGACCGAATCGGCGCTCGCCCAATGCGGCATCAAGACGATCGTCACCTCGCGCCGCTTCCTCGAGAAGGCGAAGATCGCCGAGCGCCCCGACATGGTCTTCGTCGAGGACATGGGGAAGACGATCACCGCGGCCCGCAAGGCGTGCCTCGCCGTCGCCTGCTTCCTGCTGCCAAGCGGCGTGCTTGCCCGTCTCTTCGGCTTACGGGGTCAGAGTCCGGACGCGGTCGCGACCGTGCTGTTCTCGAGCGGCAGTACCGGTGTGCCGAAAGGGATTCTGCTCTCGCACCACAACCTGCTGTCGAACGTCGAGGCCGTCGCGCAGGTCCTGTGGATCGCCCCCGCCGACCGCTTCATGGGCGTGCTGCCCTTCTTCCACGCCTTCGGCCTCACCGGCTGCCTGTGGGTGCCGCTGCTCTCCGGCATCGGCGCCGTCTATCACGCCAATCCGCTGGACGCGAAGACGATTGGCAAGCTGGTCGCCAAAGAGCGCGCCACCATCCTCATCAGCACGCCGACCTTCTGCCAGAGCTACCTGCGCAGCTGCGACGCCCAGCAGTTCGCCACCATCCGCCACGCCCTCGTCGGCGCCGAGCGCCTCTCCACCGCGCTCGCGGCCGCGTTCCAGGAGAAGTTCGGCGTCACCCTGCTCGAGGGCTATGGCTGCACCGAAATGGGCCCGGTCGTCGCCGTCAACACCGTCGACTTTGCCGACAAGGGGATGAAGCAGAAGGGCCACAAGCCCGGCACCGTCGGCCATCCCATCCCCGGAGTCGTCGCCAAGGTGGTCGACGTCGACGGCGGCGAGCTCCTGCCGCCGGACCGCGAGGGCCTGCTGCTCGTCAAGGGACCCGGCCGCATGCTGGGGTACCTCAACAATCCCGAGAAGACGGCAGAGGTCCTGCGCGACGGCTGGTACGTGACCGGCGACATCGGCGCCCTCGACGACGACGGGTTCCTCCGCATCACCGATCGCCTCGCCCGCTTCAGCAAGATCGGCGGCGAGATGGTCCCGCATGCGCGCGTCGAGGAGCTGCTCGCCGGCCTGCCCGGCGTCGATGCCTGCGTCGTGACCGCCGTGCCCGATGCGCAGAAAGGCGAGCGCCTCGTCGCGCTCTACACGTCCTCCGCTGGCACCGCGGCGTCGGCCCTCTGGCAGGGCCTCTCGGACACCGAGATCCCCCGCCTCTGGCTGCCGAAGGCGCAGAACATATATTGCATCGAGAGCGTGCCGCTGCTGGGCACCGGAAAGGTCGATCTGCGGCGCGCCCGCCAGCTCGCCCAGTCGCTCGTCGCCGAGGCGGTTACGTGAGATGAACAGCTACCGCGAGTTCTGGCCGTTCTATGTCGGCGAGCACCGCCGACCGGGAACTCGCTATCTGCATTTCGCTGGCACCACGGCCGCGATCGTTTGCTTGCTGCTGGCGATCGCCGCCGCCGATCCGTGGTACCTGCTGCCGGCCCCGATGGTCGCCTATGGCTTCGCCTGGATCGGGCATTTCTTCGTCGAGCGCAACCGGCCCGCGACCTTCCGCCATCCGTTCTGGAGCCTGGTCGGCGATTTCCACATGTACGGCCTCATGTGGGCCGGGCGCATGGAATCCGAGATCGCACGGCTGGCGGGCCCTAACGGTCGTCGCTGAGGCCGCGCTGGCCGATCTTGAGGTCGCGGTTGATGTAGACGCCGATGAGGAAGCCGAAGCCGACCAGGACCGTCAGCATCGCCGTGCCGCCGTAGGAGATGAGCGGGAGGGGCACGCCGACGACCGGCAGCAGCCCCATCACCATGGCCATGTTGATGAAGACGTAGGCGAACAGGTTGAGGGTGAGCCCGATCGCCAGCATGCGCCCGAAGTGGCTGCGGCTCGAAAAGGCGATGGCGAATCCATAGACGAAGACGAGTGTGTAGAGGATCAGCAGCAGGACGCCGCCGACCATGCCGAGCTCCTCGGCCAGCATCGTGAAGATGAAATCGGTCTGCCGCTCGGGCAGGAAGTCGAGATGCGCCTGCGAACCGTTGAGGAATCCCTGCCCGAACAGCCCGCCGGAACCGAGGGCGATCTTCGACTGCATGATGTGATAGCCGGCGCCGAGCGGATCGCTTTCGGGATTGAGGAAGGTGAGGATGCGGTTCTTCTGGTAGTCGTGCAGAAAGTTCCAGGCGAGCGGCACCGCGCCGACGCCCGAGGCGACGACCAGGGCGAACTTCCAGATCCGCACGCCCGCCGCGAAGAACATCCCGCCGCCGACGAGCATCAGCATGACCCCGGTGCCGAGGTCCGGCTGCATCATGACGAGGCCGACCGGCGCGAGCACCAGCCCGATCGGCGCCACGAGCGCCAGCGGGCTGCCGATGTCGTCGGCGCTCAAGCGGTGGAAATAGCGCGCCAGCGCCATCACCAGGGCGATCTTCATGATCTCCGAGGGCTGCAGCTGGATGACCTTGAGGTCGATCCAGCGTTGTCCGCCCATATGCAGGGCGCCGGCGATCTCGACATAGATCAGCAGCAGGAAGGCGAACCCGTAGAACGTGTAGGCATGCTTCAGCCAGAAGCGGAGGTCGACGAGCGCCACGCCGATCAGCACCATGAGGCCGAGCGCGAAGCGGATCATCTGCCGCATCGCCCAGGGATCGAAGCTGCCGTTGGCGGCCGAGTACAGCATGACGAATCCCATGCCGCCGATCGCGCAGATGAGGGCGATCAGGCCCCAGGTGATCTGCTGCAGCTTCTCGGTGAGCGAGAGCTCCGCGCGCTGCAGCGTCGTCAGGGGTTCGGGCCACCTCATGGCTCGGCCGTCAGCGCCAGTTTCTGCGCTCCGTTGGTGCGCGACGGGTTGCGCCGCTGCGTCTCCAGCATGATGTCGTGAACGATCGGTCCGGCCACCGCCGACCCGCCGCCGCCATGCTCGACGACGACGCAGACGGCATATTGCGGCGCCGCCACGGGCGCGAAGGCGATGAACAGCGCGTGGTCGCGCTGCTGCCACGGCAGGTTCTCGTTCTTGCGCACGCCCGCCAGATGCTCGCTCAGGCTGATGTGACGGACCTGGGCCGTCCCGGTCTTCGCGGCCATCTCCATGCCGGGCTCGGCGATGCGCGAGCGGAAGGCGGTGCCGCCCTGGTCGTTGACGACGCGGCGCATGCCCTCGCGGACCACGTCGAAATGCTTCTTGGGAATGTCCATCGCCGGCGCCTCGGGCGCAGGCGCCGGATCGGTGTCGCCGATGATCGAGGCGCGGCGGAAATGCGGCACGATGGCGCGCCCGCTCGCCACTCGGCCGCACATGACCGCCAGCTGCAGCGGCGTCGCCGTGATGAAGCCCTGGCCGATGCCGGCAGAGGGCGTTTCGCCCGGGTACCACGGCTCGTTGTAGGTGGCCCGCTTCCAGTTCGAATCGGGAATGAGCCCGCGCCGCTCGCCCGGCAGGTCGATGCCGGTCGGTTGTCCCAGGCCGAACTGGCGCGCCATCGCGGCGATGTTGTCGATGCCGGTCTGCATGGCCGTGTCGTAGAAGAACACGTCGCAGGAGAACTTCAGCCCGTTCCACATGTCGACGGTGCCGTGGCCGCCCTTTCTCCAGCAATGGAACCGCGTATTGCCGACGCTGTAGACCCCCGGACAGAACACGTGCCGCGAGGGATCGATGCCGGCCTTCTGGGCGGCCAGCGCGACGACCGTCTTGAAGGTCGATCCCGGCGCATACTCGCCGCCGATCGCCTTGTTGGCGAGCGGCCGCAGCGGGTCACTCGACAGGTCCTGCCACTCGCGCACCGTCAGGCCGCGCGTGAAGATCGTGGGATCGTAGGTCGGCGTCGAGCTCAGGGCGAGTACGTCGCCCGTCTGCACGTCCAGCACGACGGCCGAGGCGCTGAGCTCGGTGGCGAGCCGTTCCTGCACGAACCGCTGCAGGTCGCTGTCGAGAGAAAGCACCAGGTCGTTGCCCGGCACCGGATCCCGGCAGTCCGGGTCTTCCTTGCACTTCTGTCCGACGACGCGGCCGACGGCATTCACCTCCACCAGGGTCTGGCCGGCCTTGCCGCGCAGGTCGGTTTCATACTGCTTTTCGATGCCGTTCTTGCCGATGCGGAAGCCCGGCATCGACAGGATCGGATCGCCATTGATGTCGTCCTCCGACACCGCCGCCACGTAGCCGATGATGTGCGCCGTCGTGCGGCCCTGGGTGTAGCGGCGGCGCTGCCCCACCTCGATGCTGACGCCCGGCAGATCCGGGGCGTTCACCTCCACGGCCGCCACCTGGTGCCAGCTGAGATTCTCGCTGACGATCGTCGGCATGAAGGACTGCTTGCGCTGCGCCTCGGCGATGATCCGCGCCCGATCGTTGTCGGTCAGCGGGACGAAGCGCGACAGTTCCGCCAGGATCTGCTGCAGGTCGCCGGCCTTTTCGGAGATGACCTCGACGCGGTAGTTCTGGTCGTTCTCCGCCAGCGGAATGCCGTAGCGGTCGAGAATGCGGCCGCGCATGGGCGGCAGCAGGCGGGGGCTGATGCTGTTGTCCTTGGCGAGGACCGTGTAGCGGTCCGACTCCACGATCTGCAGCTGGTACATGCGGCCGACCAGCGCCGACAACAGCACCAGCTTGCCGCCGGCGAGGAAGGCGGCGCGGCGCGTGAAGACGCGGGAGCGGACCTTTTCCTGGTTCACCCGGCTGCTCCTAGCGCAGCAACGCCCGTTGGGCGTGAGCGAAGAACGTCGCCAGCAGCGGATAGGCCCCGACGCCGAACAGCACACCGGAGATACCGGGCGTCAGATCCGCCGCCCGGCCGGCCAGCAGCACGGTGATGAGCCAGGTCGCCAGCATGGCAAGGGTCGCCACCACGGCATAACCCCACCACACGATCGCAAAGGAGGCGCCGACGAACCAGCGGCGCGCCGACACCATCGTCGCATAGGCCACGAGCAGCACGAGGACATTGACGCCGAGGAAGCCGCCGCCCAGCAGGTCGGCGAGCAGGCCGACGACGAAGAGGGCCGGCGCCGGCAGCATCGCCGGACGGTGGATCGCCCAGTAGTAGACGGAGACGAGGACGAGGTTGATGCCGAGCGGCGGCAAATAGGGCAGCCGAAGGGGCACCAACCCGACGATCAGCAGCAGGAGCGTGAAGACGAACGGCGAAGCGCTGCGGGCGAAGAGATCCAGGCGCTGCCAGAAGGTACTGGTCATCGCGGCCCCAACGGCTGTTCCTGTCCGGCCATCGGCAGCAGCAGCCCGCCAAGCTCGTAGTCCACGAGCCGGACATATTCGATCTGCTCCCAGTCCACATAGGGCTGCACCAGGGCGACCCCGCCCTTGATGCTCGTGATGACCCCTACGGGCAAGCCGGGCGGAAAAACGCCGCCATGGCCCGACGTGATGACGCGGTCGCCTTCCCGGGCGGTAATGTCGGCGGGAAGATAAAGCAGCTGCATGCGGTCCGAGTTGTCGCCGGCCAGCACCGCCCGTTCGCGCGTGCGTTCGACGAAGACGGGCACGCGCGAGTTGATGTCGGTGAGCAGGAGAATCCGCGCGGCCCGGTCGCCGACCTCGCTGACGCGGCCGACCAGGCCCTCGCCGGTAATGGCGGCCTGGTTCTTGCGCAGGCCGTCGCGCGCGCCGGCCGCGACCAGGATGCTGCGCACGAACGCGCCGCCGCTCCCGCCGACCACCCGCGCCGTGATGAAGCGCGCCTTCGGGTCGGGCGCCAGGTTCAGCAGCGTCCGCAATTCCTGGTTCTCATGGTCGAGTCGCCGGGCCACGGTCTGCCACTGCAGCAGCCGCGCCTGCTCCTCCTTCAGCTGCGCATTCTCATCGCGGAGCCGCGCCAATTCGCGCACGCTGTCGATGGCATGCGCCGCCGAGGCCGAGGGCCGCGAGAGCAGATCGAGGATCGGCGCGATCACGTCGGCCGCCGCCCCCCGTGCCCGCTCCGCCAGGGTCGGACTCGTCCTTTCGACGGCGAGCAGGGCAATGGCCGCCGCCCCCAGCAGGGCCAACGTCAATCGTTGATTCCACGCCCGGAAGGGCGCGGCGATCCAGGCCAGCGCTCCGATGCGGCGTTTCACCGTCCCTCTCCTCGACGGGGCATCCCTGCCATCATACCCGCGAACTCGCCGCAGACCAATCGGTCATGTATTCGAATTAATGAATGTTTACCTGATTCTAGCTATCGATCAAAACATCCTTAAGAACCTTCATTTCTTCAAGACAACGGCCGGTTCCGAGGGCAACGCAGGACAGCGGGTCGTCGGCGATCGACACCGGCAGGCCGGTCGAGTGGCGCAGCACATAGTCGAGATTGCCGAGCAGGGCGCCGCCGCCGGTGAGGACGATGCCCTTGTCGACGATGTCGGCGGCCAATTCGGGCGCGGTATGCTCGAGGGCTACCTTGACGGCCTCGATGATGGCGCCGACCGGTTCGGCCAGGCTTTCGGCGATCTGCCGTTCGGTGATGACCAGCTCCTTCGGCACCCCATTCATCAGATCCCGCCCCTTGATCTCCATGACCCGGCCGTCGCCGTCCTCCGGCGGGCAGGCGGAGCCGATCTCCTTCTTGATGCGCTCGGCACTGCCTTCGCCGACCAGCAGGTTATGGTTGCGACGGATGTAGCCGATGATCGCCTCGTCCATCTTGTCGCCGCCGACGCGCACCGAGCGAGCATAGACGATGCCGCCGAGCGACAGCACGGCGACCTCGGTGGTGCCGCCGCCGATGTCGACGACCATGGAGCCGGTCGGCTCGGTCACCGGCAGGCCGGCGCCGATGGCGGCCGCCATCGGTTCCTCGATCAGCCACACCTTGCGGGCGCCGGCGCTCTCGGCCGACTCGCGAATCGCCCGCCGCTCCACCGCGGTCGACCCCGAGGGCACGCAGATGATCATCTGCGGGCTGGCGAAGCTGCGCCGGTTGTGCACCTTGCGGATGAAGTGCTTGATCATCTCTTCCGCGACTTCGAAGTCGGCGATGACGCCTTCGCGCAGGGGTCGGATGGCCGTGATGTTGCCGGGCGTGCGGCCCAGCATCATCTTGGCCTCGTCGCCCACGGCCAGCACCTGCTTGCGCCCCTTGTATTCCGCAATGGCGACGACGGACGGCTCGTTCAGCACGATGCCGCGGCCCTTGACGTAGACAAGCGTATTCGCCGTGCCGAGATCGATGGCCATATCGGCCGACAGCATTCCCAAAAGTCTGCCTAACATTTCTTTGCCGCTCTTGTGAGCGGGCCGGGCTCTGAGCCGCCCGGCCCGCCTGGTTCAGTTGAAAGGGTCCGAATGCCTGATGATCACGCCGAGAGCGCTGCCGGCGCCGTTTTTCGGCGCTTCGTCAGCAGCTTGTTCAGGGCGTGCAGATAAGCCTTGCAGGACGCGACCAGCGTATCGGTGTCGGCGCCCTGACCGTTGACGGTCTTGCCGCCTTCCTCGAGCCGCACGGTCACCTCCGCCTGCGCGTCGGTGCCTGCGGTTACTGCATGAACCTGGAACAGCTGCAGCCGCGCGTCGTGCGGGAACAGCTGCTTGATGGCGTTGAAGCAGGCGTCGACCGGGCCGTCGCCGGTCGCCGTCGTCGCCTGCAGCTTGCCGTCGATCTCCAGTTCGAGGTCCGCCTTCTGCGGTCCCTTCGAGCCGGCGATCACCTGCAGCGAAACGAAGCGGATGTGCTCGTTGGAACGCACGATCGTGTCGTCGATGAGGGCAACGATATCCTCGTCGAAGACGTCCTTCTTCTTGTCGGCAAGATCCTTGAACCGACGGAAGGCGTCCTCGAGGGCATTGTCGCCGAGCTCGAAGCCGAGTTCCTTGAGCTTCGCCTTGAAGGCGTGCCGCCCCGAATGCTTGCCCATCACCAGGGTCGAGCGGATGAGGCCGACCGACTCGGGCGTCATGATCTCATAGGTGCCGGCATGCTTCAGCATGCCGTCCTGATGGATGCCGGATTCGTGGGCGAAAGCGTTGGCGCCGACGATGGCCTTGTTCGGCTGCACGGGGAAGCCGGTGATCGTCGATACCAGCCGCGACGCCTTGGTGATCACCTCGGTCTTGATGCCCGTCGCGTAGGGGATCCGGTCGTGGCGCGTCTTCAACGCCATGACGATCTCCTCGAGGGCGGCGTTGCCGGCCCGCTCGCCGAGCCCGTTGATCGTGCACTCGACCTGGCGG
>JBKOWC010000233.1:0-9044 GCA_046724215.1 Pseudomonadota bacterium
GGCACCTCGGCGGCGCAGGACACGACGCTGCGCGACCCTGCCCCCAATTTCTACCGCTTCACCACCGACGGCGCGCAATGGCAGGCCGGCCTCGGCGAGTACGCCTTTGGGACCAAGGGCTACAAGAAGGTCGTGACGATCGCCGAGGACTATTCGTTCCCCTACACGCAGGTGCTGGGGTTCATGCTCGGCTACTGCAAGGCCGGCGGCCACGTCGTCAACAAGTTCTGGGTCCCGATCGGCAACAAGGACTTCTCCAGCATCGTCGCCTCGATTCCCGACGACATCGATGCGGTGTACGTGGCGCTCGGCGGCGCCGACGCCAACAACTTCCTCACCCAGTACCAGCAGGGCGGCGGCGACAAGCCGATGATCGGCGGCTCCATCACCGTCGACCAGACCATCCTCGGCTCGGAAGGCCCGAAGAAAACCTACCTCGTGGGCACGCCCTCGGCCGGTCCGATCGCCGACAAATGGGATGATCCAAAGTGGAAGGACTTCGTCGCCGCCTACAAGAAGGAATATCCCGACGGCTTCCCGTCGCCGTCGCTCTTCGCCCACGGCTACTACGTCGAGACCGAGGCTATGCTCGCCGCCCTCGACAAGGTCGGCGGCGATCTCTCCGACGGCCAGAAGAAGTTCCGCGATACCCTGGCGTCGCTGGAGATCGATACGCCGACCGGCAAGGTGAAGCTCGACAAGAACCGCCAGGCGGTCGCCGACATCTTCCTCACCGAAGTCGCGCAAGGCGAGGACGGCCACCTCTTCAACAAGGTCGTGAAGGTGATCCCGCAGGTGACGCAGACCCTGGGCACGCCGGAAGACGAGTTCCTCAAACTCGGCCCCGTGGGCCGCGACAACCCGCAATGCCCGTAAGGCCGTGATGTTGCGCACGGACGCACTCTTGTCATCTAACCCCCTCTACCGCGAAGCGGGAGAGGGTAGGGGCGAGGGTGCGTCCGCCGACTCAGACCCCGAAACATTTACATTCCTGATTCCCCCGCGAAAGCGGGGGCCCAGAGCAAGCGACGGGCGTGGGCCCCTGGACCCCCGCTTTCGCGGGGGAATCAATGAGGGAATGGCCGGGGAACGAACTCGGCCCGGAGCAGTCACTGATGGCTGACGCGCTCCGCCTTGCCCAGGCCGGCGCCGCTCACGCCCTCCTGCTCGATGGCGTCAGCCGCAGCTTCGGCGCGCTCGTCGCCCTCGATGCCGTCGACCTCACGGTCGGGGCCGGCGAGCGGCGCGGGATCCTCGGCGCCAACGGCGCCGGCAAGACGACGCTGTTCAACGCCATCACCGGCGACTTCCCGCCCACCGCCGGCCGCGTGCGCTTCTTCGGCGAGGACGTCACGCGACTGCCGCCCTACGAACGGATCCGCCGTGGCCTGCGGCGCACCTACCAGAACTCCATGCTGTTCCGCGGCCTCGCCGTCATCGACAACCTCTATCTGGCTGCCCGTGGTGTGACGCGGGGGCGCTTCTCCCTGCTGCGGCCGCGGCCGGACGATGCGGCCCTACACTCGGCGCGCGAGCTGGCGCATGCCGTCCGCCTCGACACCGTCGCCACGGTGCCGGTGTCCGATCTCTCGCACGGTCAGCAGCGGCAGCTCGAGATCGGCATGGCGCTCGCCGGCGCGCCGCGCTTCATCCTGTTCGACGAGCCGGCCGCCGGTTTGTCGCCGGCCGAACGGCGCGAGCTGGTGCAGATCCTCGGCGCCCTGCCGCCGCATATCGGCTTCATCATCATCGAGCACGACCTCGACGTCGCGCTGCGCGTCGTCGAGCGTGTCACCGTCATGCACAACGCCCGGATCTTCAAGCACGGCACGCCGGCCGAGATCCAAGGCGATCCGGACGTGCAGCGCATCTATCTCGGCGGCCGCCATGGCTGATGCCGCGCTCCATGCCGCCGAAGGCCCGGCGCTCGCCGTCGCCGACCTCCATGTCTACTACGGCCATGCCCACGCGCTGCAGGGCGTGTCGCTCACGCTCGACCGCGGCGTCCTCGCCGTCGTCGGCCGCAACGGCATGGGCAAGACAACGCTCTGCAACACCATCCTCGGACTCGTGCCAGCCGCGAGCGGCAGCATCCGCGCCGGCGGTGTCGAGCTGCTGGGGCTCGCGCCCAACGAGGTCGTCAATCTCGGCATCGGCTATGTGCCGCAAGGCCGGCGGGTCTGGGCGTCGCTCACCGTCGACGAGCATCTGCGGCTGGCGGCGCGGCAGAGCAAGGGCCGCTGGACCGTCGAGCGCATCTACAAGACCTTCCCGCGCCTGGCCGAGCGGCGCCGCGCCGGCGGTGCCCAGCTCTCCGGCGGCGAACAGCAGATGCTGGCCATCAGCCGCGCGCTGCTCGCCAATCCCCGCCTGCTGGTGATGGACGAGCCGACCGAGGGCCTGGCGCCGGTCATCGTCGACCAGCTTTCGGACATGCTGCGCGCGCTTGCCGACGAGGGCGAGATCTCCGTGCTCCTCATCGAGCAGAACCTCGGCGTCGCCACCACCGTCGCCAGCCGTGTCGCCATCATGGTCAACGGCCGCGTCGTGCGCGAGCTCGGCGCCAGCGAGCTGGCCCACGATCACGAACTGCAGCAGCGCCTGCTCGGCGTGCAGACCCGCGACGACGAGGCGGAGGCAGTGGCCGCGACGGCGCCCGACGAGCCGTCGACCATCGTCTTCCAGGTGCGCCGCCAGGCCGAGGACGAGGGCGGTGCGCCGGTCGTCGGTCCGGCGCCGGTGCCCGTCGTCCAGGTGGCGCGCGCGCCGACCCGGTGGTCGCAGGCCAATCCGTTGGCCGCCGCTCGCGTCGCCGCAGTAGCGGAGCTCGAGCGTGAGCAGGAGTCCGTGACGCCGCCCGAGCCGACGCGTCCGCTGCAGGTGCCGGTGGCGCAGCTCGCCGGTCGCGCCGCCTATGTCGCCGGCACCTTCGACACCAAGGGCCGCGAGCTCGGCTTCATCCGCAACTGCCTGGAGAAGCTCGGCCTCGACGTGGTCACCGTCGACCTCGGCACCAGCCGCAAGCCGTCGCCGGCCGACGTCGGACCGGCCGAGGTGGCGCGCTTCCATCCGAAAGGCGCTGCGGCCGTGTTCTCGGACGATCGCGGCCAGTCGGTTGCCGCCATGGCCGAAGCCTTCGAGCGCTTCATCGTGACCCGCCGCGATCTCGGCGGCATCATCTCCGCCGGCGGTTCCGGCGGCACCGCGCTGGCGACGCCGGCCATGCGCCGCCTCGCCGTCGGCGTGCCAAAGCTCATGGTCTCGACCGTCGCGTCCGGCAACGTGAAGGACTATGTCGGGCCCTCCGACATCTGCATGATGTATTCGGTCACCGACGTCTCCGGCATCAACCGCATCTCCGAACAGGTGCTCTCGAACGCCGCCCATGCGATGGCCGGCATGATCGCCCATGCGAGACGCGCGCAGAGCGACGCCAAGCCGGCGATCGGCCTCACCATGTTTGGCGTCACCACGCCCTGTGTGCAGATGGTGAGCAAGGCCCTGGAGGAGCGCTTCGACACCTTCGTCTTCCATGCCACCGGCACCGGCGGTCAGTCCATGGAGAAGCTCGCCGAGTCCGGGCTGCTCGCCGGCATCATCGACGTCACCACGACCGAGGTCTGCGATCTTCTGATGGGCGGCGTGATGAGCGCCGGCGAGGACCGCTTCGGCGCCATCATCCGCACGCGGCTCCCTTATGTCGCCTCCTGCGGCGCCCTCGACATGGTGAACTTCGGCGCGCTCGACACGGTCCCGGAGCGCTACAAGGGTCGCAACCTCTACCAGCACAACCCGCAGGTCACGCTCATGCGGACCACGCCCGAAGAGAACGAGCGCATGGGCCGCTGGATCGGCGAACGCCTCAACCGCATGGAAGGCCCGGTGCGCTTCCTCATCCCCGAAGGCGGCGTCTCCCTGCTCGACCAGCCCGGCCGCGCCTTCCACGACCCCGCCGCCGACGCCGCCCTCTTCAAGGCCCTCGAAACCACCGTCCGCCAAACCCCCCGCCGCCGCCTGGTGCGCCTCCCCCACAACCTCAACGACCCCGCCTTCGCCGAAGCGCTGGTGCAGCACTTCCTCGAGGTCGTGGGAGACACGCGATGACGCAGGCGCGTAGCGGGATCCTCTCCTTGATTCCCCCGCGAAAGCGGGGGCCCAGGACAAGTGACGGTGCGGTTGCCCTGGGCCCCCGCTTTCGCGGGGGAATCAGGAGAAGGGACGCGCGGGAAGGCCGAGGCGTCTGATGCCCCGCATCTCCCGCGCCGACGTCCTGAATAAATTCCGCGGCATGATCGCGCGCGGGGAGCCGATCGTCGGCGGCGGCGCCGGCACGGGGCTGTCGGCCAAGTGCGAGGAGGCCGGCGGCATCGACCTCATCGTCATCTACAACTCCGGCCGCTACCGCATGGCCGGCCGCGGCTCGCTGGCCGGCCTGCTCGCCTACGGCAACGCCAACGAGATCGTCGTCGAGATGGCACGCGAGGTGCTGCCGGTCGTAAAGAGCACCCCGGTACTGGCGGGCGTCAACGGCACCGATCCCTTCATGCTGACGGAGCCCTTCCTGGCGCAGCTCGCCGCGCTCGGCTTTTCCGGCGTGCAGAACTTTCCGACCGTCGGTCTCATCGACGGCGTGTTCCGCCAGAACCTCGAGGAAACCGGCATGGGCTACGCCCTCGAGGTCGAGATGATCCGGGAAGCCAATCAACGCGATCTGCTGACGACACCTTATGTATTTGCCGAGGCTGAGGCAGAGGCCATGGCCAAGGCCGGCGCCGACATCATCGTTTGCCATATGGGCCTCACGACCGGCGGCTCGATCGGGGCGGAGACCGCCCTGACGCTCGCCGACTGCGTGCCGCGCATCAAGGCCTGGGCAGCGGCGGCGCGCGCCGTGCGGCCGGACATCATCGTCCTCTGCCACGGCGGCCCGATCGCCATGCCGGAGGACGCCACCTACATCCTGAAGCATTGTCCCGACTGCCACGGCTTCTACGGCGCCTCGAGCATGGAGCGGCTGCCGACGGAGATCGCACTCACGGAACAGACGCGGAAGTTCAAGCAGATCAAACGAAAGTAACCGCGGAGCCCGGCCCATCTGGCGGGCCGGAGCGACCGCGGGGGAGGAGAGCATGTCCGGAGAAACCATCGGCACGATCGTCATCATCGTGATCGTCCTGGCGATCGTCATCGCGATCGCCGTCTACTTCATGAACTGGCTCTATCGCCGCTCGTCGCAGGAGGTCGCCTTCGTGCGCACCGGCCTCGGCGGGCAGAAGGTCGTCGTCAACGGCGGCGCCTTCGTGCTGCCGATCGTCCACGAGGTGATCCCCGTCAACATGAACACGCTGCGCCTCGAGGTGAAGCGCGGCCGCGAGCAGGCGATCATCACCAAGGACCGCATGCGCGTCGACGTCGTCGCCGAGTTCTACGTACGCGTGCAGTCGGCGCCCGGGGCCATCGCCAATGCGGCGCAGACCCTGGGCCAGCGCACCATGCAGCCGGAGGCGCTGCGCGAGCTGCTCGAAGGCAAGTTCGTCGACGCGCTGCGCTCCGTGGCCGCCGAGGTGACGATGGAGAACATGCACGAGAAGCGCGGCGACTATGTGCGCCGCGTGAAGCAGACCGTGGCCGAGGACCTGCTGAAGAACGGCCTCGAGCTGGAGTCGGTGTCGCTCACCGGCTTCGACCAGACCAACATGGACTTCTTCAATCCGTCGAATGCCTTCGATGCCGAGGGCCTGACGCGCCTCACCGAGGAGATCGAACGGCGCAAGAAGATCCGCAACGACATCGAGCAGGACACGCTGATCCAGATCCGCAACAAGAACCTGGAATCCGAAAAACTGTCGCTCACCATCGACCAGGAAGGCGAGACGGCGCGCCTCGAGCATGAGCGCGATATCGAGGTCCGCCGTGCCGTGCAGCGGGCCGAGCTGGCGCGCGAGCGCGCCGTGCGCGAGCAGGAGGCCGAGCAGGCGCAGATCGCCGCCCGCCTCGAGGTCGAGAAGGCGCGCCTCGCCACGGAGCGCACGCTCGACGAAGTCCGCATCAAGCGGGAGCAGGACGTGCAGCGCCTCGAGGTCGACCGGCGCAAGGCGCTCGAGCTCGCCGAGCAGCAGCGCGCCGTCGCCGTGGCCGAGGCGTCGAAGGCGCAGTCCGAGGCGCAGGCCGCCGCCGAGCTGGCGCGGGCCAAGGCGGTGGCGGCGGAAGAAAAGGTGTTCTCCGCGCGCGAGACCGAAGTCGCCGAGCGCCGCAAGCAGATCGAGATCATCGGCGCCCAGCAGGAGGCCGAACGCGACGGCATCCGCATCAAGCTGCAGGCGCAGGCCGAGAAGATCGCGGCCGGCGATCGCGCCGAGGCGCGGCGGCTCGACGCCGAAGGCGATGCCGAGGCGGAGAAGATCCGCGCGCTTGCCGCCAAGCTGCGTTACGAGATCGAGGCCGAGGGTTCGCGCCAGATGAACGAGGCGCAGAACGTCTTGTCGCCGGAATCGCGCGCCTCGAACGCGCGCCTGCGCATCATCGACCGGATCGAGGGCATCATCCGCGAGAGCGTGAAGCCGCTGGAGAAGATCGAGGGCATCAAGATCCTCCAGGTCGATGGCCTCGGCGGCGGGCCGGCGCGCGGTGCGGGCGAGGAGGGGCAGGGCGGCTTCGCCGATTCGATCGTCAACAGCGCGCTCCGCTACCGCGCCCAAGGTCCGCTGGTCGATCAGCTGCTCAAGGAAATCGGCATCAGCGGCGGCGACATCGGCAAGCTGGCCGGCGGCCTCAGTCAGCCCGCGGCGCCTCGCCGCGACGAGGAATCGGGCGAATGAGGACACAAAATGCGCGAGTCAGAGCGTTGAATCATAAGGACAATTTTTCAATGCATGGGGTTGTTTTGCACCGGCGGGGCAACGGAACGCCATGGTGAAGGTCTATACCTCCAGCGTGATCGAGGCGCCGGCCGACCGGGTGTGGGCAATCATCCGCGATTTCAACGGCTTGCCGAAATGGCACCCGCTCATCCGCGATAGCCGCATCGAGGACGGCGCGGCGGCCGACCGGGTCGGCTGCATCCGCAACTTCAACCTCAAGGACGGCGGCAACATCCGCGAGCAACTCCTCACGCTCTCCGACTTCGACTTCACCTGCACCTACTCGATGCTCGAATCGCCCATGGGTGTCAGCAACTACATCGCCACCCTCAAGCTGACACCGATCACCGACGGCGACCGCAGCTTCGTCGAATGGAGCGCCGAGTTCGACTGCGACCCCGCCCGCGAGCGCGAGCTCGCCGAGCTCGTCGGCAACGGCGTCTTCCAGGCCGGCTTCGACGCCCTGAAGCGCCAGGCCGCGCGGCGCTAGGCGTTACGGTCCTTGATGCACTCGCCCCGCGCCAAGCCCAGTTTGATTCCCCCGCGAAAGCGGGGGTCCAAGGCCGCCGCACCGTCGCTCGTCCTGGACCCCCGCTTTCGCAGGGGAATCACCAGTAGTAGAGACATAGGGCCTATCGTTCTTCCCTGGCGCAGCAAGTCGATCCTCTAAGGCGACTGCCCGTGCCCCTCGTCAAGGTCCGCAAGAGCACCGTGGTCGACGCGCCGGTCGACGCCGTCTGGAACTTCCTGCGCGACTTCAACGGCCACGACCGCTGGCACCCGATCGTTGCCGAGAGTGCCATCGAAGACGGCCGCCGCGCCGACGAGATCGGCTGCGTCCGCCGCTTCCGGCTGAGCCAGGGCGGCTGGCTGCGCGAGCAGCTGCTCAAGCTCTCCGATCGCGAGCGCAGCTTCAGCTACTGCATCCTCGAAGCGCCGATCCCGCTCTACGACTACGTGGCTACCGTGCGCCTGAAGCCGATCACCGATGGCAACCGCACCTTCTGGGAGTGGACGTCGAGCTTCGAAACCCCGCCCGGCGAGGAGGCGCCGCTCGCAGCGCTCGTCGGCGAGCAGGTCTACGAGGCCGGCTTCGATGCGGTGAAGTCCCATTTCGGCCAGCCGCCGGCACCGCGCCAGAAGCGTGCCGCCGCTGCCGCGCGGGCGGCGCCGTCCAACGCCGCCATCGATTACGGCGGCATCGTCTTCGACCGCTTCGGCGGCGCCGAAGTGCTGAAGTGGCAACGGCTGAGCGGCCCGCCGCCGGAAGCCGGCGAAGTGCGCCTCCGGCACACGGCCATCGGCGTCAACTACATCGACGTCTACCTGCGTTCCGGCTACTACCCGCTGGCGCAGCCGCCGGCCGTGCCAGGCCTCGAAGGCGTCGGCGTCGTCGTCGATGTCGGCCCCGGCGTTAACGGCATCCTCGTCGGCGATCGCGTCGGCTACGCCAGCATGCCGCCGGGCGCCTATGCCGAATACCGCACCCTGGCCGCCGACCGGCTGGTCCTGCTCCCGGACGACGTCGGCGACGAGACCGTCGCAGCCGGGCTGCTCAAAGGCATGACGGCGGAGTTCCTCCTGCA
This sequence comes from Pseudomonadota bacterium, assembly GCA_046724215.1. GTDB lineage: Bacteria > Pseudomonadota > Alphaproteobacteria > Dongiales > Dongiaceae > JBKOWC01. The sequence goes on from JBKOWC010000233.1 coordinate 8,447, forward strand.
CCGCGTCCATCCGGTCCACGAGGGTGACACCATTCTCGTCCACGCCGCCGCCGGCGGCGTCGGCCAGCTGCTGTGCCAGTGGGGCCGCGCGCTCGGCGCCACCGTCATCGGCACGGTCGGCAGCGGCGACAAGGCCCGCATCGCCCGCGCCCGCGGCTGTGCCTATCCGATCGTCTACACCGAGCAAGACTTCGTCGAGAAAGTGAACGAGATCACGCAAGGCCGCGGCTGCGACGTCGTCTACGACGCGGTCGGCCGCGACACGTTCCTGCGCTCCTATGAGGCGCTGACTGTGCGCGGCCACCTCGTCAGCTACGGCCAGGCCTCGGGCCCGATCGAGCCCGTCGACATCGCAGCCTTCGCCGGCAAGTCGGCGGGCGTGTCGCGCCCGAACTTCGGCCACTACACCGGCACCCCGGCCGAGGTGCGCGCGATCACCGACCGCCTGTTCGACGCCCTGCGCCGCGGCATCCTCAGCATCGATATCGGCCAGCGCTATGCGCTGCGCGACGCCGCCGAGGCCCACCGGGCGCTCGAGGCCCGGCAGACCGTCGGCTCCACGATTCTTATCCCCTGATCCTCACTTCGTCGCCGCGAC
>JBKOWC010000254.1:0-6747 GCA_046724215.1 Pseudomonadota bacterium
CGAGTATTCCGGAACCGTCGTCGTGGCGCTCTGCACGGTCGCGCTTCGCTTGGCCTTTAGGCTCGCCAATCGCCGCGTCTTCCTCTACGGTGCCGCCGCAGCCGCCTGATCGCCGACGGATGGGCCGGCGAATCGCCTCATCGGCCCATGCACGACTCCGGAAGGATCAGCCATGCGACGTCTCCAAATCACTATTCTCGACCTCGTCAGCAAGGGCGGCGGCCGCAATCTTTTCGCCCGCATCATGAATGCCAATCTCGCGAGCATCATGGGCCAGATCGTCGCGGCTTGGTGCGAGGAGCTGGGCCACCATGTCCGCTATGTTTGCTACACCGGCACCGAAGACCTCGCCGCCGAACTGGGGCACGACACGGATGTGCTGATCGTCGGCGCCTTCACCCGCGCTGCCCAGGCCGCCTATGCCATCAGCAACCTGGCGCAGCAGCGCGGCGCGATCACGGTCCTCGGCGGGCCGCATGCGCGCTGCTATCCGGAAGACGTCGTCCGCTATTTCGACTATGTGCTGGGCTTCACGGACAAGAACGTCATCGCCGACCTGCTCGCCGACGGTGCCCCGCATCGTCCGATCGGCCGTCGCATCGGCGCCGCGGGCCAGCCGCTCGAATTGCCGAGCCTGGAACAGCGCTGGAAATTCGTCGAAGCGACCAATGCCAAGGCACCTTGGCTCAAGGTCGTGCCGATGATCGGCAGCATGGGCTGCCCCTACACCTGCAGCTTCTGCATCGATTCGGTCGTCGACTATCAGCCGCTCGCGTTCGACCGGATCCGCGCCGATCTCCGTTTCCTGCTCGACAAGCGGAAGCAGCCGTGCGTCGCCTGGCACGATCCGAACTTCGGCATCCGCTTCAACGATTACATGGAGGCGATCGAGGACGTCGCGCGGCCCGGCCAGATGCGGTTCGTCGCCGAAAGCAGCCTGTCGCTGCTATCGGAGCCGCATCTCCAGCGGCTGCAGAAGAACGGCTTTGTTGCCATCCTGCCGGGCATCGAGTCCTGGTTCGAGTTCGGCAATAAATCGAAGACCGGCCGCCACCGCGGCCTCGACAAGGTCCGGCAGGTGGCCGAGCACGTGAACATGATCCTGCGCCACATTCCCTATGTGCAGACGAACTTCGTGCTCGGCATGGACTGCGACGAGGGCGACGAGCCGTTCGAGCTGAGCAAGCGTTTCATCGACCTAGCGCCCGGCGCCTACACGGCGTTCTCGATGCTCACCGCCTATGGCCGCGCGGCGCCCCTCAATCTCGAACTGCAGGAGGCCGGGCGCGTGCTGCCGTTCCCCTTCCATATGCTCGACAGCAATCACACCATGAACGTGCGGCCCAAGAACTACGTCTGGGACGACTTCTACGCGCGCGCCTTCGACCTCACCCGCTACGCGCTTTCCTGGCCGCGCGTTTTCAAGCGCTTTGAGGCCAACCGCGGCGTCGCGACGAAGTCGCTGAGCCTGGTGCGCGCCGGCGGGTCGAAGCGGATCAAGTTCCAGGCGAGGCTGCTGCAGATGCTGAAGACGGATGCAGGGGTGCGTCGGTTCCACGAGGGCGAGAGCACGCTGCTGCCGACGTTCTACCGCGAGAGGCTGCAGAAGTCCCTCGGCGCACTCTGGGAGCATTTGCCGTCCGGCGCGCTGATGCACGATCAGAACGCCTATCTCAAGAGCAGCATCATCGCCAAGATGCTCAAGCGGTCGCCTCAACCGCTGGTCCCCGCCGCACCCGGATAGACGTTCGCGCCTGTCTGCGCCGCTTCGTCCCCGCCCGGGCTCACGCCGCCGACGCCGTCCAAGGCGGGAACGCCGAAGACCGCGACAATTGTCCCACGCTTGTTTGCCGCCGTCAGATGCGAGGCGGCGTCGGATCGAAAGCGCGCTTGACGGCGGCCCGCTGCTCGCGGATAGACGGGAACGCTCGTCGGAATGCGGGAGGCAGCCATCGAAGAGGTCAAACCAGCGGCCGGCCAGCCGACCGGAGCACCAGCGCCGGACAGCGCCGAGAGCGCCAAGCGACCGCCGCAGGCAGTCGCATCGGCGGTTCCGCCGCGGGAAGCGTCGGCCGGGGCCGGCGCGGCTGCCGCCGATCGGCCGAGAACCGAATTACCGACCGAACCCGTGCAGCAACCGAAGCCTGCGAGCGTCCCGGATCTCGGCATCAAAGCGACGGCACCCAGTCCAGCGGCGCCGCCCGCCAGCACGACCGCCGTGCCGCAACCGGCGAAACAGGGCGGCCGCGGCACGGCGGTCGTGCTGGCGGCGATCGTGCTGGGGATCCTCGGGCTCTCGGTCTGGTATCTCACGCGGCCGACATCGCTGCTCATCCAGGGCGAGGCCGACAGCACGCGCATCGATATGGCGGCACGGGTCGACGGGCGCGTGCTCAAGATCCCGGTGCGGCGCGGGCAGAACGTCGATGCCGGCGCCGTCCTCGTGCAGATCGACAGTCCGGAGCTACTCGCCAAGCTCGAAGAGGCGAAGGCGTCAAAGGGCGTGGCCGACGCCGAGATGGCGCATATCAATGCCGGGACGCGCGCGGAAACCGTCGCCGCGCGCAAGGCGGAGGTCGATCGTGCGTCGGCCGACGCGGTGCTGGCGGAGGCAACCTACGAGCGCATCCGCAAGGTGGCTGCCACGCAGTTCGCCTCGCAACAGCAGCTCGACCAGGCGACCGCAAATCTGCAGGTGGCGCAGCGCACGCTAGAGCAGGCGAAATCCTCCTATCAGGAGGCGCTCGCCGGCTATACGGCCGAGGAAGTGCAGATAGCTCAGGCCAAGGTGGTGCAGGCCGCGGCCGCCGTGCAGACCGAGCAGTCGCTGGTCGACCAGCTCGTGGTAACGGCGCCGACGGCGACGCAGGTCTACCAGATCAACGTCGAGCAGGGCGAAGTGGTATCGCCGGGCGTCCCCCTCCTGTCGCTCGTCGACATGAACGACGTCTGGATCCGCTTCGACCTGCGCGAGGATCTCGTGCGCGACCTGAAGGTCGGCGACAAGATCGCGGTCCGCATCCCCGCGCTCGGCGACCGCAAGGTGCTGACCGAGGTGCGGCTGATCGCCGCCAAGGGCGAATATGCCGACTGGCGGGCGACGCGGGCGACCGGCGATTTCGACCTGCGGACCTTCGCCATCCGCGCCTATCCGACCGAGAAAATCATCGGACTGCGGCCGGGCATGAGCGCCTATGCCGACTGGCCGGGCGCCAAGCAATGAAGCGGCCGCCGCCGCCGGGATTCGTCCTCGTCGCCACGCGCGAGCTGCGTTGGATCGTGCGCGACCGGATCGCGCTGTTCCTGATGGTCGGCGTCGCCCTGATCGGTGCCGCCAGTCTCAGCCTCACCTTCAGCAACGCGGTCATTCGCGGCCTCAACACGGTGATCGTCGACGCCGATCGTTCGCCGACGTCGCTACAGTTCGTGCAGACGATCGCGGCGGCGCCCGGGATCGGGCTGCATAGCCGCGCCGACGACCTGTCGGCGGCGATGCACACCATCCGGGCGGGCGAGGCGCTCGCCGCCGTCTACATCCCCGAGAACTTCGCGCGCGATATGGCGGCCGGCCGCCGGCCGCAGGTTTCCGTCTTCTACAACAGCCAGTTCATGACGCCCGGCAACGCGGCTTCCCGAGCGCTACAAGACGCGGTTCAGAGCGCCACGGCCGCCGCCGCAGCGAGCGGGCCGGCGCAGCCGCGCACGGTCGGTTCGCTCGTCGTCGAGCAATACGTCCTCACCAATCCCGCCCTCAACTATGCCCAATTCCTGTTGCGCGCCGTCCTGCCGACGGTCCTCCATGTGATCATCGGCATCTCGGCCGCCTATGTCGTGGGATCCGAGTTCTCGCGCCGCAGCCTGCGGGCGTGGCTATGCTGCGCCGGCGGCCGTCCGCTGGTCGCGCTCATGGGAAAGCTGGCGCCGCTTCTCGCGATCTTCATCTGCCTGATGGCCGTCCTGATGCTGATCATCCATGGCGCCTACCGCATTCCGTTCCGCGGCGACGCCGTGATGGTGGCGGCGGCGGCCTGCCTGCTGATTGCAGCCTATCTCGGGCTCGCCTCGCTGCTGGCGCTGCTCGCGCGGAACATCGCGCTCGGTCTCAGCCTCACCGGCATCTTGTGCTCGCCGGCCTTCGGATTCGCGGGAGTCGGCTTCCCCACGATTGCAATGTTGCCGTTCGCGCATGGCTGGGGCGCCATCCTGCCGCTGCGCTGGTACATGCAGATCCTCTTCGACCAGGCTGCGCGCGGTGCGCCCGTCGGCAGTTCCGCCCTGCCCTTTGCCGTCCTGGCCGGCCTGGCGATCCTCTATGGCGGCCTCGCCTGGTGGCGGCTGGCGGTGCTCGCCCGCGGTCTGCGCCCGCTCGCCGCGCGGCAGGTGGCTCCGCCGCCGTCGGTCGCGGCGCCCGCCCACTTCGGTGCGGCCATCATCGGCGAGATCAAGCGGGTGCTGGCCGACCGCGGCGTCATGGGTCTTATGATCCTGGCCCCCTTCCTCTACGGCGCCCTCTATCCGCAACCCTATGTCGGTCAATTGCTGCGGCATCTGCCGATTGCCGTCGTCGACCACGACCGTACCGAGATCAGCCGCCGGCTGATCTCGACGCTCGATGCCGACGCCTCGGTTGAGGTTGCCGTGCGCGCCGACACGTTGGCCGAGGCCCAGGCCGCGCTGTTCGGCCGCCGCGTCTTCGGCATCGTCGAGATCCCCGATGGGACCACGCGCGACCTGCTCAAGGGTGATCCGGCGCGGCTGCCGGCCTATGTCGATTCCGCCTACTTCCTCGTCTACAGCCGCACGCTGCAGGGCATCAGCGAGTCGGCCGCGACCCTGAGCAACGCGCTGGCTTCGAACGACGCGCGGGCGGACGGCATCGGCAAGGCGCGGCTGGCGGCCGCGAGCCCGGTGGCAATCCTGCCGGTGCCGCTGTTCAACCCCACCGGGGGCTATGCCAGCTACGTCGTGCCGGCGGCTTTCATACTCATCCTGCAGCAGACCTTGCTGATCGGCTCGGCCATGCTGGCCGGCGTCGCGTTCGAGACCGGCGGCAGCGTGGCGCAGGCGGCACGCGGCACGGCCCGGGCGGTCCTCGCACAGGGCTTCGCGCACCTCCTCATCTACACGCCGGCAACGCTCCTCTACCTCGTCATCCTGCCGCATGTTTACGGCTTCACGATGGCCGGACGCCTGCCGGACCTGTTGCTGTTCGCGGCGACGCTTCTGCTGGCGACCAGCTTCATGGGTCAGGCCGTCGGCGCCTGGGTGCGTCATCGCGAGACGGCGGTCGTGCTCTTCATCGCCACCTCGCTGCCACAGTTTTTCCTGGTCGGCGTCTCCTGGCCGGTCGAGGCGATTCCGCCGGCGATGCGCTTCGTCGGCCAGATCTTCCCGTCCGAGCGCGGCATCGACGGCTTGGTCCGGATCAACCAGATGGGCGCCAGACTCGCCGAGGTCGCGCACGACTGGATTGGCGTCCTCGCCCTGATGCTGGCCTATTTCGTGCTCGCCGTGTCGAGCACCGGCATCCGTCGCTGGAGGGTCGCGCATGCCGGCTAGCCTGCGGCACGTCGGCCGCATCGCCGGCATCGTCGTGCTGGTCGGCGCCATCGTCACGGTCGCCGACCTCGCCCTGCGGCCATCGCCGCCACCGCCGATCGTCGGCATGGTGCGGACGACGGAAATCAGGATCGCGCCGGAAGTGAGCGGCCATATCGCGACGATTCCCGTGAAGCCTGGCGACCGGGTCGCGGCCGGCGATGTGATCGCGACTCTCTCCAACCCCGAGCTCTCCGCATCGGTCGGAGAGGCGCGCGCCGCCCTTGGCCAGGCGCAGGCGCAGCGCGCGCACGTCTATGCCGGCGTGCGGCAGGAGGAAGTCGACATCGCCGCCCACGCCGTCGACAAGGCCACCGCCGACCTGACGCTGGCCGAAGAGGAGTTCCGACGCACGTCGAGCGTGGCCGGCGCCGGCTTTGCCTCGAAGCAGGCCCTCGACGCGGCGGAGGCGTCGCTGGCCGGCGCAAAGGCAAACCTTGCACAGATGCAGTCCGAGCTTGCCGAGGCCCAGCACGGCCCGACGGCCGAGGACCGGGCATCCGCCGACGCGGCGGTGACGGCGGCCGAAGCCTCGCTCGCTGTGATGGAGCGGCAGCAGGACAAGCTGCAGCTGCATGCGCCCGTCGACGGTGTCGTGCAGACCGTGGTCGGCGAGCTCGGCGAGGCGACAGTGCCCGGCCGTACCGTTCTCACCCTCACCGCATCGGGCGAACCCTGGTTCAGCTTCAACATCCGGGAGGACGCGCTGCGCGGTCTCAACATCGGCACCGCCCTGACGCTGACCGCATCCGGCAACGACAAGCCGTTCCAGGCCAAGGTGACCGAACTCCGCCGGCTGGGCGATTTCGCCACCTGGCGCGCGGCGCGCGCCGCCGGCGACCACGACCTCAACACCTTCGCCGTCCGCGCCGACCCGACGAGTCCGGTCCAAGGCCTCGAGCCCGGCATGACCGTCTGGGTCGCGACCCCGTAGGCGCTACCCGGTCGTCTCTCTGGCCCCCTTTAGCAGGGGCGGTCTTAAGACCCACCCGTTGCAGGCCGGAAGGAACAATCCGACCGCTGCTGCGGCGTCCCGAGGACGGATCTCTAGACCCGCCCCTACACGGCGGCGCGGTCAGCCACGCGCAGCGCGACATGCACGGGGTGCATCTTGGAGTATATCGCGGTTCCCTCTCGCCAGCTGGCGGA
>JBKOWC010000264.1:0-6277 GCA_046724215.1 Pseudomonadota bacterium
GCTGACAGCTTCCCGGTCTTCGATCGCTTCTGCGAGAACGCCTACTTCATCGCCGACTCGAACCATGGCTACAAGATGATCGGCGTCGGCAAGCTGGTAGCCGACGACATCACGGGCAAGGAAAGCGATCTGCTGCGGCCATTCCGCTTCTCGCGTTTCGCCGAGGGCAAGCTGCATCCGGTATCGAACAGTCCGTTCCCGTGGAGCTGATCCGGGTACTTGACGCCGTCGTTCAAACCGGGGAATCCATCGACAGCGCGGTGCACCGCCGACTCATGTCCAATGGTATGAAATTGGTGGTCGGGCATCGCTCGGAACCGTCGTCCGCGACGGAAACAATGACAGACTGAAAACAGGGGAAGCCGATGACCGACTTAGAGGCTCACGTCAATCAGAAGGGACGCAAGGAACTCGTCAAGCAGGTGCGTGCCAAGATCAAGGAACTGGGGATCACCTATATCTACTATCAGTTCGTCTCTGTCACCGGGCGCATCGTCGGCAAGGGCATTCCCGCCGACCACTGGGAGCAAAACGCCGAGCGCGGTTTCCAGCTGGTCTATGGCTCGACCGCCAACCTCTTCGTCGACCGCCACCGGAACTATATCGGCTACGGTCCCGAGGCCTCCGAGCTCGTCGGTATTCCCGATCCCGAGACCTTCTGCCAGCTGCCCTGGGACAAGCGAGTGGCCCGCGTCTTCTGCACCTGCTTCCGCAACCGCGAGGAGAGGGTAAATCCCGGCGGCCACCTGACCTCCGATTGCCGCGGCAACCTCCGCATCATCCACGACGAGTTCCAGAAGAAGCACAAGGGGCTGCATCTGCGCCATGGCTGCGAGCCCGAGATGATGTGGCTGAAGAAGGGCGAGGATGGCCTGCCGGCGGGCGGCTTCTCGAAGCCCAACTGCTATCACATCGATCAGTTCGAATCGCTGCGGCCGGTGTTCCTGAAAGTGATCGAGTATGCCCGCGCCATGGGCCTCGACATGATCCAGGGCGACCACGAGGACGCGCCGGGTCAGCTCGAGCTCAACTTCATGTTCGACGACGCCCTGCACACCTGCGATCGCCTGACCACCTATCGGCAGATCTGCGCCCAGGTGGCTCGCGAGTTCAACCTGATCGCCTGCTTCATGGCCAAGCCGTTCATGGGCGTGTCGGCCAACGGCTGCCACCACAACCTGTCGCTGTGGATCGGCGGCGAGGACAAGCTCAACAACCTTGGCTACGACAAGTCGCTGCCCGGCATGGACGATGTCTTCACCTATCGCAAGGGCGGCGAGAACACGTTCATGCCGCTCAAGGGCGAGACCAAGCCTGGCCCGATCGGCCTCAACTGCATCGGCGGCGTCGTCAAGCATGTCGGCGCGCTGACCGCGTTCGGCTCGTCGACCGTCAATTCCTATCGGCGTCTGTGGGACACCGGCTTCTGGGCGCCGGTCTATGCCGACTGGGGCTACCAGAACCGCACCTGCGCCCTGCGCATCTCGGCGCCGGGCCGTTTCGAGTACCGCTCGGTCGACTCGACGGTGAACCCGTATCTGATGGCCGCCGGCCTGCTGAAGGCCTTCGACGACGGCATCGCCAGCAAGCTCGATCCGGGCGAGCCGGAAGAACGGAACATCTATCAGGCAATGGCCGCCGGAAAGAAAGTGAAGAAGCTGCCGATGTCGCTCGGCGAAGCCCTCGATGCCCTCGACAAGGACGAGACCATCAAGGCAGCGCTGCCTGACGAGATGTACCGGGTCTTCATGCACTACAAGCGCGACGAGTGGGAGAAATTCATGGCCACCGTCACGCATTGGGATCTGCAGCAGTACTGGGATTACCTGCCGTAGAGGCGCGCAGGCCGCCCCGACAGAAGAAAGAATATGAGAGGAGACTGCCCATGTGCGGTATCGCAGGACTGATCCATCGCGGCAAGACGGGCGACATCGGCCGGGAGATGACGGCGATGCTGCTCTCGCTCAAGCATCGCGGGCCCGATTCGACGGGCTTCGCCCTCTACGGGAAGCCGAAGTCGGATGAACTCGTTCTCCGCTTCAAGGTGGCGGAGCAGGACGAAATGAAAAAAGGCTTCGATATCCACCACCAGGTGAAGGAGCGCCGCGCCGAAGTCGACCGCCGGCTGAAGGAGCTGGGTGCCCAGATCGTCAAGGAAGAGGACGCAACCGCGTACGCTTTCCGCTACCGCATCAAATTCGGCGGCGATCGCCGGCGCCTCGCCGACTACATCGAGGATGTCGAGGGCGCCGAGATCCTGTCGATGGGCCACGGCCTCGAGCTGATCAAGGACCTCGGCGATGCCACGCGCGTCTCCGACCAGTATCATCTGCCTGGGTTCGTCGGTACGCACGCGATCGGCCATACGCGCATGGCCACGGAGTCGGATGTCGACATCCGGTCGGCGCACCCCTATTGGGCCTATCCGTTCGCCGATGTATCGGTCGTCCATAACGGCCAGCTGACGAACTACTGGAAGGGCCGTCGCGCGCTCGAGCATCGCGGCCACCGCTTCATGTCGAACTGTGATTCGGAGCTGATTGCGGTGTATCTGGCCGACAAGATGCAGCAGGGGGCCGATCTCAAGGACGCGATGCACGACTCGATCGAGGAATTGGATGGCGTGTTCACCTATGTCGTGGCCACCTCCGACAGCCTCGGCATGGCCAAGGACACCATGGCGGCCAAGCCCATGGTGCTCTACGAGAGCGACGCGTTCACCGTGCTCGCATCCGAGGAAGTGGCGATCCGCAGCGTGTTCCCGCACGAGATCGATACTTTCGATCCGTACGAGGGCGAAGTCCGCGTCTGGAAGGCCTGAACCGATGGCACTAAAACCAAAGTCCCTCGATATGGGGATGCATACCGAGCAGCTCGCCGGGCGCACCCAGCAGCGTTTCTTCCGGCCGGAGGAGGGCGAGAACTTCCTTTACCCCGGCGCCTTCGACGTCGACTACAACAAGCGCACCGAATTCGATGCCGACAAGCTGAGCGCTCAGGAGATCAATCTCAAGCTCCGGGATTTCATGCGCCAGGGCTACGGGACGATCGTGATGAAGAATCCCGGCGCCAAGCACGGCGTCGCCGTCGGCATCCTCAACCGGCTCCACCTCATCATCGAGGGCAGCCTCGGCTATTTCGGTTGCGGCCTGATCGACGGGCCGAACATCGAGATCAAGGGCCGCGTCGGCTGGTCCTGCGCCGAGAACATGCTGGCGGGCACGGTCGTCATCGAGAAGAACGCGGGTTCGACCTTCGGTGCCGCCATCCGCGGCGGCGATCTCGTCTGCAAGGGCGACGTCGGTGCTCGCGTCGGCATCGACCAGAAGGGCGGCACGATCGTCGTCGGCGGTCGCGCCGGCGCCTTCTGCGGCTTCATGATGCAGCGCGGCCGCATGGTCATCCTCGGCGACGCCGGCAAGAACCTCGGCGATTCCATGTATGACGGCACGATCTACGTCGGCGGCAAGATCGACGGGCTCGGCGTCGACGCCGTGGAAGGCGAGATGACCGAACTCGACTGCCAGTGGCTGGAGCGCAAGCTTAGGATGTACGGCCTGGCGGCGCCGAAGGGCGTCAAGGCTATGACCAAGATCGTCGCCGGCAAGCAGCTCTGGAACTACGACAACCTCGAGCCGACCGAAAAGAAGCTGGTGCTGTGATGCATTCTGTCTGCCCGGTGGGCATTTTGTTTCAACCTCTCCCGTGTCATCGCCGGGCTTGACCCGGCGATCCATGGTGCAGCGGCACGATGGATGCCCGGCTCAAGGCCGGGCATGACAAGGGAGGGAAGCGGAAGGAATAAAATCGATGGCCAAAGAGAAACGTGCACCCGCCCCGGCGCCGGCGACGAAGAAGAAATCGATGCGCAACAAGAGCGTGCTCGGGCACAGCCTGATCTTCACGCCGGAGGTCATGGACGACATCCACATCAAGTCCGAGCTCGGCCGCTATCGCATGCGCGGCTTCTCGCTGTTCAAGAAGATCCCGAGCTGGGACGATCTCACGTTTCTGCCGGGCACGCTGACGCGCTTCGTGATCGAGGGCTATCGCGAGAAGTGCATCACCACCACAGTCATCGGCCCCCGGGCCAAGCGACCGCTGGTGCTGGACATCCCCGTCTACATCACCGGCATGAGCTTCGGCGCGCTCTCCTTCGAGGCCAAGATTGCGCTCGCGCGCGGCGCCACCATGGCGGGCACGGCGACCTGCTCCGGCGAGGGCGGCATGATCCCGGACGAGCGCCGCTATTCGTCGAAGTGGTTCTACCAGTGCATCCAGTCGCGCTACGGCTTCAATCCGCACCACCTGCAGCTGGCCGACGCCTGCGAGTTCTTCATCGGCCAGGGCTGCAAGGTCGGCCTCGGCGGCCACCTCATGGGCCAGAAGGTAACGGACCAGGTGGCGGAGATGCGCTCGCTGCCGGCCGGCATCGACCAGCGCTCGCCGGCGCGTCACCCGGACTGGCTCGGCCCCGACGACCTCGCCCTCAAGATCCAGGAGATCCGCGAAGCGACCGACGGCCAGATTCCGATCCAGCTGAAGCTCGGCGCCGCGCGCGTCTATGACGACGTGCGCATGGCCATCAAATGCGGGCCGGACTCGATCTATATCGACGGCATGGAGGGCGGCACCGGCGCCGGGCCGCACATCGCCACCGAGGAGACCGGCGTGCCCGGCATCGCCGCGATCCGCCAGGCCCGCAAGGCGCTCGACGATCTCGGCAAGACCGGCGAGATCAGCCTCGTCTATGCCGGCGGCATCCGCAACGGCGGCGACGTGGCGAAAGCGCTGGCACTCGGTGCCGACGCCATTGCCATCGGCCACGCGGCCCTCATGGCGCTCAACTGCAACAAGGACATTCCCGAGGCGGACTACGAGAAGGAGATCGGCGTCGAGGCCGGCTACTGCTATCACTGCCATACGGGCCGCTGCCCGGTGGGCGTGACGACGCAGGATCCGGAGCTGCGCAAGCGTCTCGATCCCGACGCCGCCGCCGAGCGCGTCTACAACTTCCTGCACACCCTCACGATGGAAGCGCAGATGATGGCGCGTGCCTGCGGCAAGACGAACGTGCATTCGCTGGAACCGGAGGACCTGGCGGCCCTCACGATGGAGGCCTCGGCCCTGGCCATGGTGCCGCTTGCCGGCACCCAGCACACCGTCGGCCGTCCCGACATGAACCGCTACTAGGAGCAGCGACGATGGCGACGAAGAAGAACGGGGCGCGCGGGAAGTCATCGAAGGTGGTCAAGCTGAAGCCGAAGGCTGCGGCCGCCAAGGGCAAGTCCGACCCCAAGCACATCGACCACTTCCTGAAGACCGCGGGCATCGACACGGCGCGCGAGAAGGAGATCGGCCAGCATATCGGCTACCGCTATGACGTGAACCTGCTGCCCGACTACGACCGCCTGACGCCGTTCCTCAAACAATATATCGAGCTCATGGGCTGGGACGACCTGAACTGGCTCGAGGACGTCCACATGGGCTACGAGGAGGGCAAGGCTGCCGTCTTCGACCGCAACGTCAACGGCTGGGTCATCGTGCCGCCGGACATGAAGCTGCCCGACAACCAGCAGGATCGCGACATGATCGCCCGCGAACTGCTCATCAAGTTCCAGATGTCCCAGCGCCACCCGCTGGTGGATCTCAAGAAGGCCTACAAGAAGTTCTAAGCGACGCCCACAGACGCGGGAACGTGCGCCAATGCAGCTCACCCGCGAACTCATCGGCCGCATCCCGCGCTCGGATTACGATCCCGGTCCGCTGCCGAGCTATCTTACGGATGCCGAGCGAGCGGCCTCGCTGGCCGTCACCTTGGCGCATCCGCGCGCGCGGCGACCGGTCTGGGTGTTCGGCTATGGTTCGCTGATCTGGAAGACCGGCTTTCCGTTCGCGGAGCGGCAGGTCGGGACCCTCTACGGCTATCACCGGCAGTTCTGCCTCCTGATCAAGCGCTTTCGCGGCTCACCGGCGGTCCCCGGCCTGATGCTCGGACTAGAGCGCGGCGGCACCTGTCGGGGCGTCGTCTATCGTCTGGCAGAAAGCGAGTGCGACGAGGCGCTCAAGACCGTGTGGGCACGGGAGATCCTGACCGCCGCCTATGTGCCACATTGGGCCGATGTGCGGACACCGGCCGGAACGGTGCGCGCCATCGCCTTCATCATTAACCGCAGGCATGAGCGCTACACGGGCCGGCTCGACGACGAAGCGGTGGCGGACGCGCTGGCGCGCGCGAGCGGCCATGTCGGTTCCTGCGCCGAATATCTGCTGGAGA
>JBKOWC010000088.1:0-6012 GCA_046724215.1 Pseudomonadota bacterium
CCCTGGCCGGCCTCGCTGTAGATCTTGATGTGGCCGCCCGATTGCTTCACGAAGCCGTAGACCATGCTGAGGCCGAGGCCGGTGCCCTTGCCCTCGGGCTTCGTCGTGAAGAACGGCTCGAACGCGCGCATGGCGACTTCGGGCGGCATGCCGCTCCCTGTGTCGGTGACGGCGAGCAGCACATACTGGCCGGGCACGGCCTCGATGTTGGCGCTCGCGTAGGCGTCATCGAGCGTCGCATTGCCCAGCTCGATCGTCAGCTTGCCGCCGTCCGGCATCGCGTCGCGCGCGTTGACGGCGAGGTTGACCAGCGCGTTCTCCAGCTGGCTGGGATCCACCAGCGTGTTCCACACGCCGCCGGCCGCGACTGTCTCGATCTCGATCGTTTCGCCCAGTGTCCGGCGCAGCAGCTGTGCCATGTCGCCGACGAGCCGGCTCAGGCTGACGGCGATCGGCTCCAGGGGCTGGCGCCGCGCGAACGCCAGCAGGTGCCTCGTCAGGGTGGCGCCGCGGTCGGCGCTCACCCGCGCATGGCGCAACCGCTGCACGGCCTGCGGATTGCCCGCGAGGTCGCGTTCGAGCAGGTCGAGATTGGCCTTGATGATCTGCAGCACGTTGTTGAAGTCGTGTGCGACGCCGCCGGTCAGATGGCCGATGGCCTCCATCTTTTGGGCTTGCCGCGCGATCATTTCCGAACGCACGCGCCGCGTGACGTCGGCGCAGGTGATCAGGATGCCGCCGCTCGGCATGCGCTTGCGATAGCACTCGAGCTGGCGCTTGCCGACTATCAGCGCCATCACCATGCCCTGATCCACGGTCGCGTCCGGCATCGCCTCGAAGATCTGCGCATAGCCGCGCGGGCGCGCCGCCTCCATGAACGCCGACAGCGGGCTGGCCTTCCGCACAAGGTCCGCCGACAGGTCGAAGAACTCGGCGGCACGCTCGTTCCAGGCGGTGAGCAGATTGCCGTTGTCGAAGGCGAGAACGCCGTCGCGGGTATTGCTGAGTACGGCGCGCAGCATGGCGGCTTCCTCGGCGAGAGTCCGCTCGGCCTTCTGCAGCCGCATGTTGTTGCGGATGAGGAGCGCAATGGTGATCGCGAGCGCCAGCGTGGCGGTGATTCCGCCGGTCCCGGACGCAAGAAGGGCTCGCTGCTCGTAGGCGAGGATCTGCGTACGGCGCAGGTCGAGCAGCGTCGATTCGGCCGCTTCCACTTCGCCGATGCGCCAGCGGATCTCGTCCATCACCGACTTGCCGATGTCCTGCTGCAGCACGATGGCCCGTGCCGCATCGAAGCCCTGCGACCGCCGGACCTCGACCGTCTGCGCCATCTCGTCGAGCTTGGCCATCAGCAGCGGCCGGATGGCAGCGATCCGCCGCGCCTGTTCCACATCGCTTGCGACGAGTCTCTCCAGGTCGTTCAGCTGGTCTTCGGCGGCCGCGCTGCCGGAACGATACGGCTGGAGATAGCGATCTTCGCCGGTGATGACATAGCCGCGCTGGCCGGTCTCGGCATCCCCGATGGCGCGAAGCAGCGACTCCGAAGCGTCGATGACCTTGCGCATCTGCAGCGCCAGGACGCGGTTCGCGTTCGTCTCACTCGCAAAAACGTAGGCGAGATAGAAGGCGGCAACCAGGATCACCGCCACCGGCAGCGCGACCGCGGCAACTAGGCGCAACGTCAAACGCATAGCAATCCTTTGGGATGGCCCGATTCAGAACGCGCACGCTGCCCCGACAGGCGCCAGCGCGGCATCATATCGCCGGCCGCACAGGCGGAATTCGCGTCCGGCGAAAGGCGCAACATTGACACTTGACATCGTCGGGTCAACCTGTCGCTTGGCCGACCGCTGGAGCGGCCGGTTTGCGCGGGAACGTCCTCTCGCGGTTTGCCGTTGGAGGGCGCTTGCCGCAACCCGCGAGCAATACCCTTGGCTCAGGCGCTGCCGGAACGGATGCTGATGTCCTGGCACCAGCGCCACGGCGGCAGGGTGACACCGACGGTCGTACCGACGCCGACTTCGCTGTCGAGCCGGATCGTTCCGCCATGCAGCTCGACAAGCTCTTTCGTCAGATGCAATCCCAGGCCCGTGCCGCTATGCCGGCGGGCGTAGGAACCGTCGACCTGGCTGAAGCGGCCGAACACCTTGTCGATGTCCTCCGGCGCGATGCCGATGCCGTTGTCGGCAACGTGAATCAGTAGGCTTCCATCCGGGGCAACCGCGGCCGTCGCCGTCACCTTGCCGCCCGCGGGCGTGAATTTGACGGCATTGCCGAGCAGATTGAGAAGGATCTGCCGGCAGACGCGCTCGTCGACCAGGATCGGGCGCAAGCCGGGAGCCACATGTTGTTCCAGTGTCAGGCCTCCGCGATGCGCCCGCTCCTCGACGATCCGCATGGCCGCCTCGACGATTTCCGCGATATCGCAAGGGGCCTCGTCGAGTTTGAAGCTGCCGGCCTCGATCTTCGAGGTGTCGAGAACGCTGTTGACGATGCCCAGCAGGTGCTCGCCGCTATCCCAGATGTCGCGGGCGTACTCGCGATATTTGTTCGAGCCGACCGGCCCGTAGAGCTGCCGGCAGATGATTTCGGAGAACCCGAGGATCGCGTTCAAGGGGGTGCGCAGCTCATGGCTCATATTGGCCAGGAATTGGCTTTTCGCCTGGTTCGCGAGTTCGGCCTGCTCCTTGGCGCGCAACAGTTCCTGTTCCGTGTGCTTCTTCTCGGTAAAGTCGAGCGCGACACTCCCGATGGCGACCACGCGGCCGTCGCCGTCCTTGATCGGAAATTTGACGGCATAAGCCCATTCGCTGCGCCAACCTGGGAAGTGGATCTCCCTGGCCACGCTCCGACCGGTCTCGATGACCTCGCTATCCATCGCCTCCGCGATCGAGGCCCCGGCGCTCGCCGTTATTTCGCTGGAGCGGCGCCCGA
Organism: Pseudomonadota bacterium; assembly: GCA_046724215.1. Lineage (GTDB taxonomy): Bacteria > Pseudomonadota > Alphaproteobacteria > Dongiales > Dongiaceae > JBKOWC01. Next base: position 2,935 of record JBKOWC010000088.1, read on the forward strand.
GAATGTCTGCCGCCTGCCTGTCCCATATCTCTTCGACCGCATGGCTGATCATGACGTAGCGGCCCTCGAGGTCCTTCACCGCCATCTCGACCGGCGCGTGCTCCATGAAGCCGCGGAAGCGCGCCTCGCTCTCCCGCAGCGCCCCCTCGCTGCGCCGCTGCTCGTCCAGCGCGTGCCTGGCGCGGGCTGCCGACCGCACGGCATGCGACAGGCCGCCCGTCAGCACGAGGCCGCCAAGCAGAACGACCAGCGGCCACCCTGGCCGATCCGAGACCGGCGCCGGCGCGCGGGTCAGCGCCAGAGTCAATTCGAGATCGGCAACGGTGAAGACCAGTTTGGCCGTCGCGCCCGCAGACCGCTCCGCCATCGTCGGCGACGCCCCCACGTCGGCGGCCGGCCCAGGCGCGATCTGCTGCCGGCCGATGCCGGCGCCATCCAGGACGAGCCGAACCGGGTTCTCGTCGTACCCATCAATCCTGCGCAGGTAGCCGATCAGCCGGTCCAGCTGCAGGCGGGCGACGACCATTCCGGCCATCGGCCGCCCTGCATCGGCGCTCGGCGCCGCGATCGGGATCGCCACGAGCAGGGACGGCTGGTCCCCATGTTGCAACGTGCCGGTCCTGTCGAGCGTCGCCGCGGGACGCCCGGTCGACAGCGCCTTCGATAGAACGGATGCCAGGTCGGACATCGCTGCGCCGGTCGCCGTTGGGGCCGCCTCCGGGAATTTCCCCGATTCCCTGCCGGCACTGATCCCCTCCGCCTCCGGCCTGGAGTACCAGACGATGCTCGTCACGCCCTGCGGCAGCAGATCCCGCGCCGTGCCGTCCTCTGCGGCGATTACGGTCGTCGGCGCGTTTGACGCTGCCGCAGATTCGCCGACGAGTTCAAGATTGCGGACCAGCTCATCGATCTCTGCCCCGATGTGACGGACCTCTTGTTCGGCCTGCCGAGAGACGGCTTGCGCCGCCGCTTCCTCTTCGAACGTGCGAGCCAGGACGAAGCCCGCGAATGACAGCAGCACGCCGACGGCAGCAGTCATCGCGCTCAGCCGCGACAGGCGACGCCGATCAGCCGCCACCGACAGGTTTCGCCGGGTCATGGGTGCGCGGTTCTGCTGTAAGATCGGCGCGGCAGATTCTTGCCGTCGCATGCGGCGTCACGCAAGGCACATACTCGCTCTACTCTATGCATACGGTGCCGTGCTGCGTGCTGAGCCGCCTTTGTGAACCGATTCGGTAGCCGAACGATGCTTTATCGGCCGCAATGGTTAAGAGGCGCTTATGCTCGAAGATCGCATCAAGAGCCGCGGGAATTCGTCGAAGATTCGCGCAATTCCGCGCGGCTCGACGTCTGGCGCCGGCCGCTCCGGGTCAATCTATGCCCACGTCGACGTTTTCACGGTGGGCCCCTTTTGGATGCACCGCGGCCGCACGAGGCTATGCCGTCCGAGCGTGGTAGGTCGGACGGACGCGACACCGGCGCATCGAGGGTCCGGGCTGTGGACGCACCAGCGCTCCGGTCGCGTTCTTGGAGTGCCTGTCAGCCGGCGTTCAGCCGGCTGACAGGGGGCATTTCCTGCTGGTGGGATCTGTCTCTCAGCCGACGGCGGCGCGTGCCGGGACCGTCAGCACGCCGATGCGGTAGACGACCTCGGTCAGGGCCTGGATCACCCGCTCGAGCTGGTGGCGGCTGTGCGCCGCGCAGACGCTGCAGCGGAGCAGGGCGGTGCCGTTCGGCGTCGCCGGCGGCAGCGCCAGATTGACGTAGACGCCGCTCGCCAGCAGCTCTTGCCACGCCTGCACGGCGATTTCCGAGCTCGGCAGCTGCACGGCCACGACCGGCCCTTTCTGCGGCCCCAGTGTCAGGCCACGCCGCTTGAGGCCGTCATAGAGCGTCCGCACATTGGCCCACAGGCGGGTCCGCAGTTCCGGCCGGCTCTCGACCACTTTCAGGGCCGCCGTGACCGACGCGATGATCGAGGGCGGCAGCGACGCCGTGAACATGTAGGGGCGGCAGCGGAGGCGCAGGATGTCGAACTCCGGATGATCGGAGACGCAATAGCCGCCGATGGCGCCCAAGCTCTTGCTGAAAGTGCCGATGATGAAGTCGACCTCGGACTCGACGCCGGCGGCTTCCGCCAGGCCGCGCCCCTTGTCGCCGAGCACGCCCATGGAATGCGCCTCGTCGACGATCAGGTAGGCGCCGTGCTTGCGCTTGACGGCGACGATCTCCGCGAGCGGCGCCTGGTCGCCGAGCATGCTGTAGATGCCTTCGACGACGATGATCTTGTTGCCTTCCGTGCCGGCGAGCCGCTGCAAGCGCTTGTCGAGGTCGGCGGCGTCGTTGTGCTTGAAGCGGATGACCGTCGCCGAGCCCATGCGGCAGGCATCGTAAATGCTGGCATGGGAGTCGGCGTCGATGATGAGGTAGTCCTTCGGCCCGGCGATCGTCGAGATGATGCCGAGGTTGGCCTGGTAGCCGGTGGTGAATACCATGGCGCCGCGGCGGCCGTAGAAGCGGGCGAGGGCTTCTTCCAGGTCGTTATGGCCGCCATAGCTGCCGTTGGCGATGCGCGAGCCCGTCGTGCCGGTGCCCTGGGTCTCGATGGCGTCCGTGGCCGCCGCGATGCAGGAAGGCTCGAAGGTCAGGCCGAGATAGTTGTTGGTGCCGACGAGGATCGTCGGCCGGCCTTCGATGACCGCCTCGGTCGGTGACAGCACGCGCTCCATCTTGACGCCGAACGGATCGGCGCCGACGGCCGTCACGGCCGCATGCGAGCGGATGAGTTCCTGGAACTGGTCAAACAGAGCCATGCGCGATCAACCCTCTTTCAGTTTGCGGATGGTCGCGGTGAGATCGCCGACCGTCCGGACTTCCGGCAGCAGATTGAGCGGGATCGAGACGTCGAACTTCTCTTCCAGCTCCATCATCAAGTCCATCACCGCCAGCGAATCGAGGTTGAGGTCCTCGGATATGTCGGTGGCGGTAGTTATCTCGGCGCCGCCCTTGCGGAACGGCTGCAGCGCGGTGGCGATGGTTTGCAGGACGTCGTCTTCAGTGTCGACCACGCGATCCCCA
>JBKOWC010000101.1:0-14189 GCA_046724215.1 Pseudomonadota bacterium
TGCTTTCGGAAAGTAGCATTCCCGGAAGAGTCCTCCACACGCTCGTTGGTTACGATTCCAGTCCGTCGGGAATTCAACTCTTGTTCTATGCCGCGACTCTGGCCATCATAGGGTGTCTGACCTATATGTATGGTCGACAGAGTTCACCCGCGGCATCGGCCGCTCGCGCGGCCTGACTCACCCACCCACGGGCCGCGGGTTTCCTTGGCCTTCCGCGCTCGCGCGGAAGGCCTTTTTTCAATCCGGGAACGGCATACGGAATTTGCCGTCGACGACGGCATATTCGGAATAGCCGAGGCGCGCGATCGGCCGTGCCGACACGATGTCGACACGACCGTCCTTGATGAGGTCGTCGCGGATGTGGATGCCGACGACCTCGCCGATGACGATCGCATTGGCGCCATCGGCCGCGGACGGCAGCGAGACCGTCTGCAGATAGCGGCATTCGAGGTGCACCGGCGACTCGGCGACGCGCGGCGGCCTGACCTGTCGCGCCGGGAGGGGCGTCAACCCGGCGAACCGCATCTCGTCGACGCCGGCCGGAAGCGACGCGGACGTCACGTTCATCTGCTCGCGCAAGGCGTGGGTGGCAAGGTTGAGAACGAACTCGCCGGTCGCCTCGGCATTCACGCGCGAGTCTTTCTGCGCGCCATCGGGTTTGCGTCCGTTCGGCGCGAACATGACCATCGGCGGCGCTTCGGCCACGGCATTGAAGAAGCTGAACGGCGCCAGATTGACGGCACCGGTCGCGCTGATCGTCGTGACCCAGCCGATCGGGCGCGGCACGATCAGACTCTTGAAGGGATCGCGCAGCAGGCCATGGTCATTGCGACGGGGATCGTAAAACATCGGCATCGTTTCCGGCGTTGCGGGGTCGGGCAGGGCCCCGTCCCGCAGAGTGACACGCGCATCGCGGGCATATGTGGTATCATAGTACCGCAATCGAATTTGGCCGAATCCGGCGGGTTTCAGGTTGACAGCGACCGCCCGCGTCCGCTATTCCCGCGCGTCCTTTGACAAGAGACCAGCACCATGAAGACCTATTCCGCGAAGCCTTCGGAGATCACGAAGAAGTGGTACGTCGTCGATGCCGACGGCCTCATCCTCGGGCGCCTTGCCACCATCGTCGCGAACCGACTGCGCGGCAAGCACAAGACGACCTATACGCCGCACCTCGATTGCGGCGACAACATCATCATCGTCAACGCGGCGAAGGTGCGGGTCACCGGCAAGAAGCTGACCGATCGGGTGTTCTATTATCACACCGGCTATCCCGGCGGCATCAAGGAGCGGACCGTCGGTCAGATCCTCGGTGGCAAGCATCCGGAGCGGGTGATCGAGAAGGCGGTCGAGCGCATGGTGCCGCGGGGGCCACTCGGCCGTCGTCAAATGAAGAACTTGCGCGTGTATCCCGGCGCCACGCACCCGCATGAGGCGCAGCAGGCCGAAGTGCTGGACATCGCAAGCATGAACCCGAAGAACAAGAGGATCGCCTCCCGATGAGCCCCGAGACGCAGACGCTCACCGACCTCAAGGACCTGCGGGTCGCCACCCAGCCGGTGGCCGCGGCCACAGCAGCGCTGGCCGAACCGAAGATCGACAAGCAGGGCCGCGCCTATGCCACGGGTAAGCGCAAGAACGCAGTGGCGCGCGTGTGGATCAAGCCGGGCTCCGGCCGCATGACGGTGAATGGCCGTGATCTTGCGGTGTACTTCGCTCGTCCGGTGCTGCGCATGTTGATCAGCCAGCCGTTCGCCCTGTGCAATCGGCTCAATCAGTTCGACGTCTCCTGCTCCGTCATCGGCGGCGGGCTCTCCGGCCAGGCCGGCGCCGTCCGCCACGGCATCAGCCGCGCGCTGACGCATTTCGAGCCGGCGTTGCGCCCGGTCCTTAAACAGGGCGGCTTCCTCACGCGTGACAGCCGCGTCGTCGAGCGCAAGAAATACGGCAAGCGCAAGGCGCGACGCAGCTTCCAGTTCTCGAAGCGCTAGACATCGACTGCAATCGGTCTTATGGCCAGGGAGGTTGCGGCGATCGCAACCTCCCTTTCGGTGTTGGAGGGAACGGTGAGCACGAACAGACTTCGGATCGGCATTCTCGGTGCCAGCGGCTACACGGGCGCGGAGCTCGTGCGTCTGCTGGCGCGCCATCCGGAGGTCGAGATCCGCCTGCTCACGGCCGACCGGCAGGCGGGCAAGCCGCTCGCCGAGGTGTTTCCGCATCTGGGTCATCTGCCGCTCCCCTCCATGATCAAGATCGAGGAGGCGGACTGGTCGGCGGTCGATCTGGTCTTCTGCGCGCTGCCGCACGGCACGACGCAGGAGGTCATCGCCAAACTTCCGCGCCACCTTAAGGTCGTGGATCTCTCCGCCGACTTCCGGCTCGCCGATCTCGACAGTTATGCGCACTGGTACGGCCACGCCCACCGGGCGCCGGACCTGCAGGGCGAGGCGGTCTACGGGCTGACCGAGATCAAGCGGACCGAGATCGGACCGGCGCGACTGGTCGCCAATCCCGGCTGTTATCCGACGTCGGCACAGCTGCCGCTCATTCCGCTCATCGAAGAAAGCCAGATCGAGGTCGGCGACATCATCATCGATGCCAAGTCCGGGGTCAGCGGCGCCGGGCGCGACGCCAAGCTGGGGAGCCTCTATGCCGAGGTCACCGAGGGCATCCACGCCTACGGCGTCGGCAGCCATCGCCACGCGCCGGAGATCGAGCAGGGCTTGAGCGAGGCGGCGGGCAAGCCGATCGTCGTGAACTTCACGCCGCATCTGATGCCGATGAGCCGCGGCATCCTGTCGTCCATCTATGTGCGGCTGGCGAACGGCAGCACGGTCGATGATCTGCGGCGGACGCTCGAGACGCGTTATGCCGGCGAGGCGTTTGTGCGCGTGCTGCCGGCCGGCCAGTCGCCGCAGACGCGCCATGTGCGCGGGTCCAACCATTGCCTCATCGGCCTCTTTGCCGACCGCGTGCCCGGCCGCGCGATCCTGCTGTCGGTGATCGACAACCTGGTCAAGGGCGCCTCGGGCCAGGCCGTGCAGAACATGAACCTGATGGCGGGGCTGCCGGAGACGACCGGTCTCGAGCAGGAGCCGTTGTTTCCATGAGCGGCATGATCCTGCCGTTTCACAATTTCCGGCCTCGCATCGCCCCGAATGCCTTCATCGCGCCGACGGCCGTACTCATCGGCGACGTCGAGATCGCCGAGGATTGCGGCATCTGGTTCGGCTGCGTGCTGCGCGGCGACGGCAACGCCATCCGCATCGGGGCGCGCACGAACATCCAGGACGGCACCATCATCCACGTCAACAACGAGAAGGACGGCGGTCGCGGCAAGCCCGGGTACACCTGCATCATCGGCGCCGATGTCACCGTCGGTCACCTGGCGCTGTTGCATGCCTGCACACTCGAGGACGGCAGCTTCGTCGGCATGAAGGCCTGCGTCATGGACGGCGCCGTGGTGGAAGGCGGCGGGATGGTCGCCGCGGGTGCGCTTGTGACGCCCGGCAAGCGCGTGCGCAAGGGCGAGCTGTGGGCGGGGAGCCCGGCCAAGCCGATGCGCGCACTGAAGCCGGCCGAGGCCGATTCGTTCCGCTGGACGATCGAGCACTATGTCGAGCGGGCGCGCACCTATCGCGCGATCGTTGGCGCTTGAGGGCCGCAGCGGATCATGACAGCGTGACTTCCGGCCTGTCGGTATCGAGCAGACCTTTCGCCAGATCGATGCGCGCCCGCGTTGCCAAGGCGATATAGAGCGCACGGACCTTGTTCAGGTCCTGCTCGGTCAGCTCTTCCAGATCGAGCAGCGCATTGTGGGCGCCTTCGGTCGCGCGAATCAACTCGTCGAGCTTCAGCTGCATGGCCCGGCTGTCGCGGTTCTGCGTATTCTGGATCAGGAAGACCATGAGGAACGTGACGATCGTCGTGCCGGTGTTGATGACGAGCTGCCAAGTATCGGAGAAATCGAAGAGCGGTCCGGTGACACCCCAGACGACGATGACGAGGCAGGCGAGGAGAAACGCCCGCGGATGACCGGCGGCGGTCGCCGTCCAATTGGCGAAGCGCGCGAATGCGCTGGTATGCTTCATGGCCTCGAGTCCTCTGTCTTTGTGGCGCTACAGGCGTGCGGGACTCTTGGCCGGATCACTGCTGCGTGTCGAGCCCGGCGGCGTCATGAACGGCGGCGGCGGAGCCGGCGAGCGGAAATGTCGTCGTCTTCGAGGTGCCGTCGGCCGCTTGGTAGGTGATCTGGATTTCCTTGCCGGCGAACCAGTCGTGTAGCACGTCGCTCGGCAGGATGGTGGTTTGGATCGAAGTCCAAACCAGCCAGAAGGCAGCGTCCTTGCCGACATGGGCCCAGAGGGCGCCGAGCTCCTCGCCCTGGTCGCGGATATCCTTCGTGTCGATCGTCTTGCCGTCGTCGATCCGATAGGTCGGCGGCGTTCCAGCGAACGCTTCGCCGCGGCCCAGATGCAGCTCCGCGAAGACCTGGTAGCGCCCGTCCGCATGGCGCGCCCACAAATAGAGGACGTGTCCGTCCTCGTTGCCGACGGTGGCGGCCAGCATCGAGGGATCGTCGCTCGGGGCCGGTCCGACCGTCCAGTCCGCGGCGGCGGCGGGGGCAGCGAGGAGGAACGCTATGGCGATGATGGTGAAGATGCGCATGGACACCGCGGTTAGTCGCCAATCTTGGTGACATTGTGGCGCCGCAAACCCTCATCGCGCGCTCGTGTCCACCGTCGCGCGGCCGCTGCTGGCGACCAACCCCGCCGACTCGACCCACACATCGAGCTCGGCGCCTTCGCTCTTCGCTCTTACGGCGAGTCGGTTGGGCACGAAGGCCGGATTCACGGCCTTGAACGTGAAGCGTCCGACCGGAGCGCCCGGCCACTGGCGATCGATCAGGTCGAGCATCAGCACCGCGAGCAGCGGTCCGTGCACCACGAGCCCTGCATAGCCTTCGACCTGCGTGGCATAGGGGTGGTCGTAATGGATGCGGTGGGCATTGAAGGTGAGGGCGGAGAAGCGGAAGAGCAGGGTTGGCGTCGGGTCGACCGTGCGCTCGAAATCGGCCGCGCGCGGCTGGGCCGGCGCCGGCGACGATCCCGGTCCCCGCGCCGGTTCGCGCAACACGATGTCCTGCTCCTCGACGATGTTCCCGCCGGAATCGCCCTGCAGGAGATGGCGGATCGTGATGAAGACAAGGCGCCCGCTGCTGCCGAGCTTCGGCGTCAGGCTGACGACCTCGGAGCGGCGGGTGATGCGATCGCCGATCCGCAAGGGCGCTGTGGATTGCAGGCGGCTGCCGGCCCACAAGCGGCGCGGCAGGAAGGCCACGTCGGGCAGCAGGCCCGAATCGCGGGTGTGGCCGTCGTCGCCGAGCGAACTCTGCCGGATCCGCGGGGGGAAGTAGAGCCAGTGCCAGAGCAGCGGCAGCGGCTCGCCGGCCGCGGCCCTCCGCTCGTCATGATCCAGCGTCGCGCGCAGCAGGCCGACCGGTTCCGGATGGGCGACGGCTTCCCGTTCCTCGGTGCGATGCAGAAAGGCCGCGGCGGCGCCGATGTCGAAGCTCATCAATAGGACCGCGGCAGGCCGAGGACGTGCTCGGCGAGATAGGAGAGGATCAGATTGGTCGAGACCGGCGCCACCTGGTAGAGGCGGGTCTCGCGGAACTTGCGTTCGACATCGTATTCGGCGGCGAAACCGAAGCCGCCGTGCGTCTGCAGGCACATGTCGGCCGCCTGCCAGGACGCATCGGCGGCGAGCAGCTTGGCCATGTTGGCCTCCTTGCCGCAGGGCTCGCCGGCGTCGTAGAGCGTGCCGGCGCGCTGCACCATGAGATCGGCGGCCTCGGTTGCGGCATAGGCGCGGGCGATGGGGAACTGCACGCCCTGGTTCTGTCCGATCGGCCGCCCGAACACGACGCGCGACCTCGCATACTCCGCGGCCTTGCCGATGAACCAGCGGGCGTCGCCGATGCACTCGGAAGCGATGAGAATTCGTTCCGCATTCATGCCGTCGAGGATGTAGCGAAAGCCGCTGCCTTCCTCGCCGATGAGGTTCTCGGCCGGCACCTCCAGGTTCTCGAAGAAGACCTCGGTCGTCGCGTGATTGAGCATCGTGCGGATCGGCCGAACAGCGACGCCATGGTCGCGGCCGGCGCGGAGATCGACGAGGAACACCGAGAGGCCGGCCGTCTTCTTGGCGGCCTGTTCACGCGGGGTCGTGCGCGCCAACAAGAGCATCAGATCGGAGTGCTCGGCGCGGGACGTCCACACCTTCTGGCCGTTGATGATGTAACGATCGCCCCGGCGGACGGCCGTGGTGCGGATTGCCGTGGTGTCGCTGCCGGCCGAAGGCTCGGTCACGCCGAACGCCTGCAGGCGCAGGTCGCCGACGGCGATCGGCGGCAGCCAGCGTTGCTTCTGCACCGCGCTGCCGTGGCGCAGCAGGGTGCCCATGATGTACATCTGGGCGTGGCACGCCGCGCCATTGCCGCCGCTCTTGTGGATCTCCTCGAGGATGGCCGCCGCCGCGCCGATGCCGAGGCCGCTTCCTCCGTACACCGTCGGCACCAGGCAGGCGAGGAATCCGGCCTTCGTCAGCGTCTCAACGAAGGCGGTGGGATAGGACCGCACGCTATCGACCTCGCGCCAGTATTCGCCGGGAAAGTCGGCGCAGAGTCTGGCAACCGCCGCGCGGATCTCGGCATGCGGCCCAGCGGAGATGGTGCTTGTCTCGGACATGCGATCTCGCAATCGGTACCGCCCAGATTGGCCAGGATGGCAACGGCGCGCAAGTAGCCGTGCCGGGGCGCGTGATCCGTCCGAGAGTCGCCAGCGCACGGCCGCCGCGCCGATTGCTCCCGCGAGGCGGCGGGACTAGGCTTGCGCATCGAGCTGCGTGGCAGGCGGGAGGCGGCGATGGAACGGATCCTGTTCACGAATGTCAGCGTCATCGACGGGACGAGCGACGCGGCCTATGCCGCCGACGTGCTGGTCGAGGGCGAGCGGATTGCGGCCATCGAACGGGCGCCGCGGCGGCTCGCCGCCAACGGGGCCCAGACCGTCGACGGCGGCGGTGCCACGCTGATGCCGGGGCTCATCGAGGCACATGCGCATCTGAGCTTCACGAACAACAAGGAGCTGGAGGAATTTCCCCGCATCCCGGTCGAGGAGCATCTCATCGCCTGTATCGAGAACGCCAAGCTGCTGCTGGACCAGGGGTTCACCAGCTGCTTCAGCGCCGCGGCCGCGAAGCCGCGCCTCGACGTCGTGCTGAAACGGGCGATCGAAGCCGGCCGGATCCCGGGGCCGCGGCTCAAGGCTGCGACGCAGGAGATGACTCCCTCGGGCAATCTGGGCGACCTCGACACGATGGACGTGGCGTTGCCGCCCAACGTGCGGTTCACCGTGCCCTGCAATTCGCCGGACGAATTCCGCCGCGCCTGCCGGGTGGCGGCGCGCGAGGGCGTCGACATCTTCAAGGTCAATGTCTCCGGCGACCGCGGCTTCGAGGAATGGGGCGCCGGTTCGGAGTCGACCGTCATCACCGACGAGGAACTGGCGGCGGTGGCGCAGGTCGCGAACGCGCGCGGCAAGGTGGTGGCGGCGCACGCCGTGAGCGCCGGCGCGGTCAAGATGTGCCTGCGGCACGGCGTCGACGTGATCTACCACGCGGCCTTCTGCGACAGCGAGGCGATGGACATGCTGGAGGCGGCCAGGGACCGCGTGTTCGTCGGCCCGACGATCGGCTTTCCCTACACGCTCACCCGCGAGGCCGACCGCTACGGCGTCCACTTCGACGCCAAGACGCAGGCGCGCAACGAACGCGAATTCGCCTCGATCGTCGCCGGTGCGACCGAGATGCGCAAGCGCGGCATCCGCGTCCTGCCGGGCGGCGACTATGGCCTCTTCTGCAACCCGCAGGGTACCAACGCCCGCGACCTCGAGCACTTCGTGAACCTGCTAGGCTTCACGCCCATGCAGGCCGTCCAGGCGGCGACCCGGCTCGGCGGCCAGCTGATGGGTCGGCCGGACGATCTCGGCTGCGTGGCACCCGGGTATCTCGCGGATCTTCTGCTAGTCGACGGCGATCCGCTGGCCGACATCCGCATCCTGCAAGACGCAGGCCGGCTCCTGGCCATCATGAAGGGCGGCCGCTTCCACAAAGCACCGGCACTGGCGAAGACGAAGCGGCGGCAGGTCGCCGCGGAGTAGGAACCACTTCATCTCTCACGGCGTGTGCTGGTCGATGCCGTAGCTGGCGTAGATGTGGTGCACGGTGCCGTCGGCGAGCAGCTTCTTCAGGGCGGCATTGACGCTGTCGACAAGCGCGTCGTCGGCCTTGCGCATGCCGACGGCGACCGACCAGTTGAGGTCGGGCACGGACGCGAAGGCCATCGTCGACTGCAGCGGCGCCGCCGGGTGGCTCAGGTTGTAGTACCCGATGGTGGCCGGCGAGATCGCGGCCACGTCGAGCTCGCCTTTGCCGACCGCATCGACCATCTCGTCCTCGAACGTGTAGGGAATCGTGTCGATGCCGTGCCGGGCAAGATAGAGGCGGGCAAGCGAGCTTACCATGGCACCGACGCGCAGGCCCGGCTTCAGGTCGGTGTAGCTAGCGACCGGCGCGACGCCGGCGCGGAAGGCGAGGGCGACGCCGCCCTGCTGATAGGGCTCCGACAGGCGCACGTGCCGCTCGTCCTGCACCTCCTTGTCGACGATCGAATCGAGCACGATGTCGCAATCCACCCGTTGTATCTCGAAGGGGAAGACGACCCAGCCGACTTCCAGGCCGACGCCGAGCTGATCGGCAAGCGCCTTGGCCAGATCGATCTGCACGCCCTGTCGGTCGCCTTTCTTGGCGGCGAAAGGCAGGGCATTCGGGTTGGCGCACACCATGATGCTGCCGTGCGCCTTGATCGAGGCGAGGGGGCGGGCGGCAAGCCTGAAGATTGCGCGGCCAAGGCAGACAGCGCGGCGATGCCTGCGATCGCCAGACGTCGGCCGATCATTGCGTGGCCTCCGGCTTGATGGCGTGGATGAAGGCGATGAGATCCTTGATCTGGTCTTCGTCGAAAGCGCCACCGAAGGCCGGCATGCGCCCGGGCTTGCCGTTGAGGATGCGCGTGGCGATGAAGACGTCGGTACGCGTGGTGTTCATGAGCTGCGGCCCGCGGCCGGCCTGGCGGCCGCCGCCCTCGTGGCACCAGCCGCAGCCGTTGTTGGCGAACAGCTGCTTGCCGCGTTGCGCATCGCCGCCGGACAAATCCCACGAACTATCCGGCGTCGTGGCGCTCGTCGCCTGAGCCGGGGAAGACTGCGGATCCAGGACGCCGGTCGCAACGCACAGCGCGGCGGCCAGAAAGATCACTGCGGCACTTCTGACAGGCATTGTGCTTCGAAGCTCGGGAACGATGGTTGGATAAGAGGGGCAGGACCGTCGCCGGTCCCGCCCCGTCCGGTCAGGGATTACGGCAGGCTGTACACGACGAGCGAGCCGGTATCCTTCTCCATGGTCTTGTAGGGGCCGCCGAACAGCTTGGCATAGCCTTCGCCGACGAGGCTCGGGCCGCCCGTGACCGTGGCGACGTACTGCTTGCCGCCGGCCTCGTAGCTGATGATGCCGCCGTTGTGCTGGTTGCCGTCATTGCCCTTCCACAGCTCCTTGCCATCCTTGGCATCGTAGGCATGAAGCCAGCCGCGCGTATCCGGCACGAACACCAGGCCGCCGGCGGTCGAGAGCAGGCTCGCCAGGGGCGGCTCGGGGAACTTCACCGTCCAGGCGATCTTGCCGCTGATCGGATCACGGGCGTCGAGATGCCCATAGGCCTTGCCGCCGGGCGGATCCGTGATCGTGAAGTCGGCGGCGATGTTGAGCTGGGCCTGCGGCTCGGTCACCGGCGTGGTCTTCTGGACCGTGAGGTCCATGCACCACTCGTTGCCGATCTTGTAGTAGAGGCCGGTATCCGGATCGTAGGTGCCGGAATTCCAGCTGACGCCGCCGTTGATGGCCGGGCACAGACCTTTCTGGGCGCCGGCCGCCATGTCGCGCCGCCCCACCAGTTCGCCGTTTGGTTTGATATCCTGGACGAAGTTGATGTTGTCGGCGAGCTTGTAGACGTTCTGTACGGAGGCGTCGGCGCGGTCGTAGACGAAGGCGAAGCCGCCCTTGTTCGGATGCACGAAGTACTTCTTGCCGCCTTGATCGATGGCGACGAACTCGCCGACGGCGCTGTCGAAGTCCCACGCGTCATGCGGCAGCTCCTGGTGGTAGAACTTGAGCTTGCCGGTGTCGGGATCCAGCGCGATGACCGAGCTGGTATAGAGGTTGTCGCCGGGTCGCGCGCCGCTGGTCTTCCAGTCGCCTCCGCCCCAGTCGTAGAGCGGCGCCGGGTTGGCGGTGCCCCACCACACGGTATTGGTCTCCGCATCGTAGGTGCCGGGCATCCAGCCGCCGCCGCCGCCGGTCCGCCAGCTCTCGTTACCCCACGTCTTCATGGCTTCGTCGGTGCCGGCGACGGTGAAGAACTCCCACTTCTTCTCGCCGGTCTTGGCGTCGACGCCGAAGATCGGGCCGCGGCCGGGCCACTCGCCGCCCTGGCTGCCGATGATCACCTTGTCCTTGACGAAGAGCGGAGCGCCGGTGAAGCCGACCGTGAGCTTCTGCGAGTCGATCAGCTTCGTATCCCATGCAGGCTTCCCGGTCTTCATATCGAGGGCGATCAAGCGGCCATCGACCGTGCCGACATAGAGGTTGCCGTTGCCCATGGCCATGCCACGATTGTAGGGCGAATGGGTCTGCCGGGCGACGAGGTCCTCGTCGAGTTGCGGCGTGTAGGCCCACAGGACCTCGCCGGTGGCGCCGTCCAAAGCATAGACCTTGCTGTAGGAACTCGAATAGTAGAGCACGCCGTCGGCGGCCATCGGCATCGACTGGACGCCGCGCGTGGCGCGCCCGGGCTGATGCATCCAGGCCACCTTGAGCTGCCCGACGTTCTGGGTGTTGATCTGGTTGAGCGCGCTGTGATGCCAGCCTTGATAGCTGCCGTGATAGGTCAGCCAATCGCCTGGGTTCTTCTCGGCATGCAGTATTCTGTCGAAGGTGACGTCATCGGCATGCAAAGGAGCGATGCCGGCGAACAATGCAAGCATGGCCACGCTTGCCGTGGCCAGGAGACTCGTCCTACTGACGCGCATGTTGGGTTTCCCTCCCGTTGTTCTGGCAACCTGCCGCAGATCTTGAGCTGCATTGGTCGGCAGTCATGACCCCCGAGGAGGGTGGTCACAACTAGGCGCCTTTTGCCGAATTCGCGCCGCGCTGTGTCGTACCCACGCGCAGCAGAGAGCAAACACGAAATTTGGGATGATTCCAAGAGGCAGGACGGGGCGTCGACCGGCGGCGCGGGATTGCCGCCTGGACGCTCCGCTACTGCAGCCGCACCTTGACGTAAGATCCTGGCGCGTCCTCGATGGCCTTCAGCTTGCCGCCGCCGGGTTTGCGGGCGGGTACCTTCGGACCGCTATGGGTGCCGACCCACTTGGCCCAGTCCGGCCACCAGGAGCCGGCATGCTCCTTGGCGGCGGCCAGCCAAGCCTGCGGATCCGGCGGGTTCTTGTCATTGGTCCAGTAGCTGTATTTGTTGGCGGCCGGCGGATTGACGACGCCGGCGATGTGGCCGGACGCGCCGAGCACGAAACGCACCGGGCCCTTGTAGATCTGCGTGGCCGTATAGGTCGTGCGCCAGGGCGCGATATGGTCCTCGCGCGCCGACAGGATATAGACCGGCAGCTTGATCTTCGCCAGGTCGAGCGGGACGCCGACCAGCGTCAGCCCGTCCGGCTCGATGAGCTTGTTCTCTTGATACATCCGACGCAGGTAGAAGCTGTGCATCGCCGCGGGCATGCGTGTCGAATCGGAGTTCCAGTACAGCAGATCGAACGGGAAGGGATCCTTGCCCAAGAGGTAGTTGTTGACGACGAAGGACCAGATCAGGTCGTTGGCGCGCAGCATGTTGAAGGTATTCGCCATCGCGCTGCCTTCGAGATAGCCCTTCTCGCTCATGCGCGCTTCGAGGGCTGCCAGCTGCTCCTCGTCGATGAAGACGCCGAGCTCGCCCGGCTCCTTGAAGTCGACGAGCGTGGTGAAGAACGTCGCGGACGCGATGCGCTTGTCCTTCTTGACCGCCATGTAGGCCAGCGTCGCCGCGAGCAGCGTGCCGCCGAGGCAGTAGCCGATGACGTTGCAGTCAGGCTCGCCGGTCGCCCTCTCGATCGCATCCAGGCAGGCGAGGGGTCCTTCGACCATGTAGTCCTCGAAGCTCTTGTCGGCGAGCTTCTCGTCGGGATTGACCCAGGATACGACGAAGACCGTGAAGCCTTCGCCGACCGCCCACTTGATGAAGGAGTTCTTCTCGCGCAGGTCGAGGATGTAGTACTTGTTGATCCAGGGCGGGATGATCAGCAGCGGCCGCTTGTAGACCTTCTCGGTGGTGGGCTCGTACTGCAGCAGCTGCATCAGTTCGGTCTGGAAGACGACCTTGCCGGGCGTGACCGCGATGTTCTCGCCGATGCGGAAGGCGTCGAGGTCGGTCATCCGGATATGCAGCTTGCCCTTGCCGCGATCGAGGTCCTCGAGCAGGTTTTGCAGGCCCTTGCAGAGATTCTCGCCACCGCTTTCGACCGTGGCCCGCAGAACTTCCGGATTCGTCAGCACGAAATTGCTGGGCGCCATGGCGTCGACGAACTGGCGCGTATAGAAGTCGACCTTCTGCGCCGTCTTTTCGTCGAGGCCATCGACCTCGCGCACCGTCTGCTGCAGCCAGCGAGCGCTCAGGAGGTAGGACTGCTTGATGAAGTCGAAGAGCTGGTTCTCTTCCCAGGCGGCGTCCTTGAAGCGGCGATCGTCCGGCGCCGGCTCGGCGGCGCGGGCGTTGGCGTCGCCCATCATGCGCAGCGCTGCCGACTGCCAGAGATCCATGTGCGCCTGCCACAGACTCATCTGCGATTGCAGGAGCTTGGCCGGGTCGGTCATCAGCCGCGTCGTCATCTCGAGGAAGGCCGTGCCGATATTGAGCGGGTCGGCCATACCGAGCCCGTCACCGGTCTGGTGCGAGAGGAAATCGGCGACGATGCGTTGCGAGCGTTCGGCCAGGTGCGCCATGGCCCGGGAAAATTCGATAGGGTCGGGGATCAGGCCCTCCGCACCCTGTTGATCGGTCATGCTACGTTCCCTATGATCGCGCTCGCTTTTTCGCGGACCGCATCCCCGTTGCGGCCGCCGGTTGGGAGCCGCAAAATACGCTGCACATCGGGGCGTGACAACCTTAGACGGGGAGAGCTGCAGTCCTATGTTCCTTCATGTCGTGCCGGCCAGCACTGCCGGAAAGCGGCGCCCGGTGCGGCGCTTCGTCCCCCTCGCAGCGATGTTTGGCCTGCTGACCGCCGGGTGCAGCTGGTTCGGTGGCAGCAGCGATCAGTCACCGCCGCCATCCACGACCGCTGCGCCGAGCGACGCCAGCGGCCAGCCGGCCAGCTTCCCCAATCTCGCGTCGGTGCCGGACCAGGCGCCGCCATCGACGCCGAAGATCGACCGCGACAAGTTGGTCCAGGGACTGACGGCCGACCGGTCGCATGCCGAGTACACGGATCAGTCGCTCGGCGAGGAGACCGCCAATGTTCCGGCCGCCGCGCCCCCGCCGCCGGAGCCGAAGGCCGCGGACCAGGGTGCGGCCCCGGCTTCCGGCGCACCGGCGGCTCAGGCGGGCGGGGACGCGACGCCACCGCCGCCGGCGCCGCCGCAGATCGCGGCCTTGCCGGCCGACCTCGGGACCGCGACGGCGCTGATCTATTTCGCCCCGGCGTCGACCAACCTGACCGATCACGATAGGGCGGTGCTCCATGACGTCGCAGTGGCATACTCCAAGGAGCGCAGCACCCGCCTGCGTATCGTCGGACACGCCAGCGCAACGGAAACCGCCGGTGGTGGCGCGGCCGGCGGCGCCAGCCAGTTCGATACCGCCTTGGGACGCGCCGACGCCGTCGCCAAGGCGCTCATCGGGATGGGCGTGCCCGCGCGCGTGCTCGAGACGACGACGGGCGGCGCCACCTACGACGAGACGCAACCGAATGGCGTTGCCGCCAACCGGCGCGTCGAGGTGTATATCGGGCCGTAGGGTCGGG
>JBKOWC010000075.1:0-16061 GCA_046724215.1 Pseudomonadota bacterium
GGTTCAGCCGGGCAAGATGGTGGTCGAGATCAAGCGCGCCGCCGACAGCAAGGGCCGTGCCGTCGCCGCCTTCATGCGACGGGCGCCGTTCGCAAAGCGCCGCCCGCTGTTCGTCGGCGACGACGCAGCAGACCGCGAGGCCTTCGCCGCGGCGCGCGCCGCCGGCGGCTGTGGCGCAGCCGTCGGGCCGGACCATGCGGACGCGGCCGATTGGGGCTTCGCTTCGCCGGCGGCATTCCGCGCCTGGCTCGCGCGCGCGGCCGGAAGGGTGTCGTGACGGGAAGCACGGTCGTGCAGGACCTCGATCTCGCGATCGTCGGCAACAGCGTCATCGCCGCGCTCATCGACCGGCGGGGTCGCATCGTGTGGTCGTGCTGGCCGCGCTTCGACGGCGATCCGTTGTTCTGCAGCCTGCTCAACGACTCTGCGGGTGATGGCGGCACCGGATTCTTCGATGTCACTCTCGAAAACGAGGCCAGTGCGACGCAAGGCTATGTCGGGAATTCCGCCATCCTGACCACCACGCTGACCGATGCCGCCGGGGGCAAGGTGCGGATCACGGACCTGGCGCCGCGCTTCAAGCAGTATGGCCGCATCTTCCGGCCGACGATGCTGATGCGCCGGATCGAGCCGGTGGCGGGG
This sequence comes from Pseudomonadota bacterium, assembly GCA_046724215.1. GTDB lineage: Bacteria > Pseudomonadota > Alphaproteobacteria > Dongiales > Dongiaceae > JBKOWC01. Next base: position 643 of record JBKOWC010000075.1, read on the forward strand.
ACGCCGCGTATCCGCATCCGTCTGCGACCGCGCTTCGACTATGGCGCGTTGGAGCCGACGCGCACCATCGGCAGCAACCATATCCGCTTCCTGTCGCCGACCTCGGCGCTGCGGCTGACGACGGATGCGCCGATCTCCTTCATCGTCGAGGAGACCGCGTTCCTGCTGCCCGGCCCGGTGAACCTGATCCTCGGCGCCGACGAGCCCTTCCACGCCAACATCGCCGAGACCGCCCGCGAGTTCCGCGAGCGCACCGAGGACTATTGGCAGGACTGGGCGCGCTATCTGTCGGTGCCGTTCGAATGGCAGGACGCGGTGATCCGCGCCGCCGTCGCGCTGAAACTCTGCGCCTTCGAGGAGACCGGCGGCATCGTGGCGGCGCTCACCACCTCGATCCCCGAAGCCCCCGACAGCGGTCGCAATTGGGACTACCGCTATTGCTGGCTGCGCGATGCCTTCTTCGTCGTCCATGCGCTCAACCGGCTGGGCGCCACCCTCACCATGGAAGACTACATCCGCTACATCACCAACGTCGCCGATTCGACGGAAGACGGACGCCTGCGGCCCGTCTATCGCATCGTCCCGGGACGGCGCCTGCCTGAGCGGGTCGTCGACGGCCTGGCCGGCTATCGCGGCATGGGACCGGTACGCGACGGTAACCAGGCCGAGGACCAGGTACAGAACGATGCCTATGGCAGCGTCATCCTGGCGGCGGCGCAGATGTTCTTCGACCGGCGGTTGCCGAGGCCGGGCGACCTCGGCCTCTTCCAGCGGCTCGAACGCCTGGGCGAGCGCGCCGCGCTCTCCGCGTTCGAGCCCGACGCCGGCCCTTGGGAACTCCGCGGCCGCAAATCGATCCATACGTTTTCCTGCCTGATGTGCTGGGTCGCCTGCGATCGGCTGGCGAAGATCGCGGCGGCCCTCGGCCTTCCCGATCGCACGACCTATTGGCGACATGCGGCCGACGGCATTCGCAATACCGTGCTGGAGCGCGCCTGGAATCCAACGCTGAACAGCTTCGTCGCCACGCTCGACGGAACCGAGATCGACGCCACGTTGTTATTAATGCAGGAGGTCGGGTTCGTCTCGGCGACCGATCCGCGCTTTCTCGGCACGGTCGCGGCCGTCGAGCGGACACTCAAACGCGGCGACTACCTGCTGCGCTATGCCTTACCTGACGATTTCGGCATGCCGGAAACCGCGTTCACGGTCTGCACGTTCTGGTACATCGACACCCTCGTCGCTATCGGCCGGCGCGACGAGGCGCGGGCGCTGTTCGAGAAGATCCTGGCGCGCCGCAATCATGTCGGCCTCCTTTCCGAGGACATCGATTCGACCACCGGCGTACTCTGGGGCAACTTCCCGCAGACCTACTCCCTGGTCGGGCTGATCGTGTCGGCCATGCGGCTCAGCAAGAGTTGGGAGGCAGCGTTTTGGCGCGGCTGGTAGTCGTCTCCAATCGCGTCGCCCTGCCGCGCGAACGCTCGGGTGCTGCGGGCGGCCTCGCCGTCGCCATGCGCGAGTCGCTGCGGCGCAGCGGCGGCCTCTGGTTCGGCTGGAGCGGCGAACTGCACGACGAGCCGACGACGACGCCGCAGATCGTCACCGCCGGCAAGGTGACCTACGCGACGATCGACCTCAGTCCGGGCGACCATGGCGCTTACTATCTCGGCTATGCCAACAGCGTGCTCTGGCCGCTGTTTCACTACCGGCTCGGGCTCTTCGAATTCAAGCGCGATCTCTTCGAGGGTTATCTGCGCGTCAATGCCGCCTTCGCCGCCGCTCTGGCGCCCTTGCTGCGCCCGGATGACCTCGTCTGGGTGCACGACTACCATCTGATTCCGCTGGCGGCCGAACTGCGCAAGCAGGGCGTCCAGAACCGCATCGGGTTCTTTCTCCATATTCCGTTCCCGACCACCGAGGTTCTTACCGCGCTGCCCGGGCATGAGCAGCTGGTCGAGGCGCTCTGCGCCTATGACCTGGTCGGGTTCCAGACGGCACCGGACCTGCGCGCCTTTGCCGACTACATCGTCAACGAGGCGCGCGGCGACATCGCCGCCGATGGCACCTTCGCGGCCTTTGGCCGGCGTGTGCGCGCCGGCGCGTTTCCCATTTCCATCGACACCGACGAATTCGCCCGCATGGCCGAGCGCGCGGCCACCACGGCGGAGAACAAACGGCTCGCCGAGAGCCTCGTTAAGCGCGGGCTCATCATCGGGGTCGACCGGCTCGACTACAGCAAGGGGCTGCCGCACCGCTTCGAGGCGTTCGGGCAGATGATGGAGCGGTGGCCCGAGCATCGCTCGCGCGTGACGCTCATGCAGGTGGCGCCGCCGAGCCGCGGCCAGGTGGCACAGTACCGCGCGCTCCGGCGCGAACTCGAGGGGCTCGCCGGTCACGTCAACGGGAAGTACGCGGAGTTCGACTGGGTGCCGATCCGCTATCTCAACCGGACCTTCTCGCGCAGCACGCTGGCCGGTTTCTACCGTCATGCGCGCATCGGGCTGGTCACGCCCCTCAGGGACGGCATGAACCTCGTGGCCAAGGAGTATGTCGCGGCGCAGGACCCCGACGACCCGGGCGTGCTCGTGTTGTCCCGCTTCGCCGGTGCGGCGCGCGAGCTCACTGCCGCGCTGATCGTCAATCCCTTCGACACCGAGCGCATGGCCGAGGCCATGCACCACGGCCTCACCATGTCGCTCGACGAACGCAAGGCGCGCTGGGGCCAGATGATGGAGGTGCTCCGCCGCGGCACGGTGGTGAGATGGCGCGAGAGCTTCCTGCGCGCCCTGCGCGAGGAGGCGCCGACCCAGGCGGCGGCGTAGGGACGCGCGCTGCGACGTCGTCGGATTGTCGCAACGCTCGGCACCGGCTACAGTTCGCGCATGCGGCAGTCGACCGCCGGGGGCGAGGTCCGAAGCCTGGCGTCGTCGTGGGAAACGGAATCGCGTCGCGTACCGCAATACTCGTGATCGTCGCGAGTGGCAGCCAGTGGCGGCCCATCGGGTTTTTTCCCTTGCCCGACCTTGTCCACTATGGCTTCGCATCGGTCCGCGGCGCCTATGCAGCCTATCTTCTGTCAACGGGAGCGATCCTTGGTGTGATAGCGGGAGGAATGCAGGTTTTCGCACTCCCGTTTCCGCGGTCTCGGAGAAGCCTCTGGGTCGTCGTTTGCGGTATCGGCGGCTTGGCCGCCGTTTCGATCGATGCGTTCGCGCGGAAGCCGATCTTTCGCGTCGTGCCCGCGCTGACGCTCACAGGGATTCCCGAGCCATGGCAAGCCCTGCCGGGGCTCGTGCTGTGGCATGGAGCCGGCGTCTTCTTCTTTGGGCTCCTGACCGGTTCGACAATGTACCAAATGATTCGCGGGCAACATCGGACGCAGGTCGAAAGGATCCTGGGCCAGTTCGACTAAGCCTGCGTTCGGCGGGTCCAGCGTTGACGCGAACTCGCGCACTCCTTAGGTTCGCGAGCCTTGAACATTGCGTGAATCTGAATGGCTACCGAACGTGAACTTGCCCTGCAGGCGAAGGCTTGGCCCTTCGAGGAGGCGCGCAAGCTTCTCGGCCGCTATGCCGCGGCGCCGCCGGCCAAGGGCTATGTGCTGTTCGAGACCGGCTACGGCCCATCGGGCTTGCCGCATATCGGCACCTTCGGCGAGGTCGTGCGCACGACCATGGTGCGCCAGGCGTTCCGCCGCATGTCCGACCTGCCGACGCGGCTGTTCGCGTTCTCCGACGACATGGACGGGCTGCGCAAGGTCCCCGGCAACGTGCCGAATCAGGACATGCTGCTGCAGCATCTGGGCAAGCCGCTCACCGTGGTTCCCGATCCCTTCGGCAAGTACGAGAGCTTCGGCCACCACAACAACGCGATGCTGCGCGGTTTCCTCGATGGGTTCGGCTTCGACTACGAATTCCAGAGTTCGACCGACTGGTACAAGAGCGGCCGTTTCGACGCTGCGCTGCGCAAGGTGCTGGAGCTCTACGACGAGATCATGGAGGTGATGCTGCCGAGCCTACGCGAGGAACGGGCCCAGACCTACAGCCCGTTCCTGCCGATATCGCCGAAGACGGGGCGCGTCCTGCAGGTGCCGATCGTTGGGCGCGACGTAGCTGCCGGCACGGTCACCTTCGTGGACGAGGACGGCTCGACGACCGAGGTGCCGGTGACCGGCGGCCACTGCAAGCTGCAATGGAAGCCGGACTGGGCGATGCGCTGGTACGCGCTCGGCGTCGACTACGAGATGTCGGGCAAGGACCTGATCCCGTCGGTCGAGCTCGGCAACAAGATCTGCCGCATTCTCGGGGCGCGGCCGCCGGAGGGGTTCAATTACGAGCTGTTCCTCGACGAAAAGGGCGAAAAGATCTCGAAGACCAAGGGCAACGGCCTGTCGGTCGAGGAGTGGCTCACCTACGGCCCGCCGGAGAGCCTGGCGCTCTTCATGTACCAGAAGCCGCGGGCCGCCAAGAAGCTCTACTTCGACGTCATCCCGCGCGCGGTCGACGACTATCTGAGCTTCCTGGAGAAGTTCCCGCAGGAGGACGCGGCGCGGCGGCTCGAGAATCCGGTCTGGCACATCCATGACGGCAAGCCGCCGGTCGAGCCCGCGCATCTCAGCTTCAACATCCTCATGAACCTCGTCAGCGTCTGCAACAGCGAGGACAAGGCCGTCGTGTGGGGATTCATCTCGCGCTATGCGCCCGACGCGACGCCGCGGTCGGCGCCCTTCCTCGACCGGCTCGTCGGCCACGCCATCGCCTACTACCGCGACTTCGTCAAGCCGACCAAGCGCTTCCGCGCGCCGAGCGAGATGGAGCAGGCGGCGCTCAGGGAACTCGTGCGCGAGCTGGAGGCGTTGCCGCCGGCGGCCGCGCCCGAGGATATCCAGAACCGCGTCTACGAGGTCGGCAAACACTACGCGTTCGCCGATCTCAAGGCCTGGTTCCAGTCGCTCTACGAGATCCTCTTCGGCCAGACGCAGGGGCCGCGCATGGGGACGTTCATCGCGCTCTATGGGGTCAGAGAAACCATTGCCCTCGTGCAACGCGCGCTCGCCGGCGAGGTTGCAGCCGCAACGTGAGCCAACGCTGGCAACCGGGCTTCGTCCGGCCGGCCGGTCCGGCTTATCCGTGAGCGAACGCCCAGTAGAGCTCGCGCGCCCGCCGGTATATCGGCCCCGGCTGCAGGTCGCGATCCTCGACGCGCGTGATCGGATAGACCTTGGCGTAGTTCCCGGTGCAGAACACCTCGTCGGCCTCCAGCACGTCCTTGGGCGTCACGGACCGCTCATGCACGGCGATGCCGGCCTGGCGCAGCAGCTTCACCACGCGTTGGCGGGTGATGCCGTTGAGGAAGGTGCCGTTCGGCGCCGGCGTGTGGGCGGCGCCGTCCTTGGCGATCCACAGATTGCAGGAGCTGAACTCGGCGACGTTGCCGAGGGGGTCGAGCATGATGGCCTCCTCGAAGCCGCGCGCCTTGGCGTCGGCGCTGGCGCGCCCGGCCTGCGGATAGAGACAGACCGCCTTGGCGTCGGTCGGCGCCGTCTCGGGCGAGGGCCGCCGCCATTTCGAGAACGTCGCGGTCATGCCCTTGGCCGGATCCGGCATCGGATACTCGACGACCGAGATGATGATGCGCGTCGTCTCCGGATCCGGCGCCATCCAGCCGTCCTCGGACCACAGGAACGGCCGCAGATAGAGCGGCGTGCCCTTGGGAAAGCGGGCGATGCCGTCGCGAACGATCTCTTCGATCTGCTTGCCGGTGAGCGGCGAGCGCAGGCCGAGCGCCGCGGCCGAACGGATCACGCGCTGGCAATGCAGGTCGAGGTCGGGCGTCACGCCTTCGAAGCAGCGTGCGCCGTCGAACACGGCAGCGCCCAGCCAGATGGCGTGGTCCCACACCTTCATGACGGCCGGATTGCCGTCGACCCATTTGCCGTCGATATAGTGCAGAGCGTTCGTGATCATGGCGATGCTTCCAGGCTGCCGCCTGACGAAGCACTCGCCCGGCAGGCGCCCGAACATAGCAGGGCGACGCGCCGACGCAACCGGCGTCGCGCGCACCGCAGGGATCGCGCGGAGATTCGGACTCCTGCGGCTATGAGCGCCGCAGCATCAGGCGGCGATCGGCCGGTGCCGTCGTTACTGCCGGACCCACAGGACGCGGGCGATCCAGTGGATGTCCTTCTTGTTCAAGGTCCGGTTGGGCTGCCCGCGATTGAGCGACCGCAGCTCGACCTTCTGCCCCGACTTGCGCAGCAGTTCCTTGGCCATCATCTCGCCGCTGCGCAGCTTTACGATGACGCGGTCGCCGCGGTGGATCTCGGCCGCCGGCGAAACGACGATGACGTCGCCGGACCGATAGACCGGCGCCATGCTCTCCCCGCTGATCTTCAGCGCGTAGGCATGATCGTCGGTGCCGCCCGGGAAGTCGACCGCCTCCCAACCGCGTCCGGCCGGATGGCCTTCCTCGTCGAAGTGGCTGTCGGTGCCGGCCTTGGCATAGCCCAGAAGCGGCAGGCGACGCGCGACGCTGAGTCCGCTCCGCTCGCCGATGAGGGCGAGGAAGCCGCCGAGCGTCTCGTTCGTGCAGGTCAGCACCTTGGACACGCTTTCGGTGCTCGGCCAGCGCGGCTTGCCGGTCGGGCTGCGGCGTTTGCTCTTGTTGAAGGCGGTCGGGTCGAGGCCCGCGCGGCGCGCCAGACCGGAGGCCGACAATCCATGCTTGGCAGCCAGACGGTCAATAGCCCGCCAGATCTCGGAGTGGCGAAGCATGTTCCTATTATCCCGAAGGCCGCGCCTCATGTCAGCTCATTTCGTCGGCAGAGTCGGCCGCGGCTATCACCGACTGCTCGCCTTTGTTAGGTTGGGGCTCCGCGGCCATCCGGCAAGTGCCGGCCCGCCGACCGTACACCGGAATGTGATCCCAAGCGCAGGGCCGACGAGATGATGGGCGCAGTCGACTGGATGGGATCGATGCTGCGGCTGCTGCCTCCCGAGGCCGCGCATCGAATGACGATCCGTGCGCTCGCTGCAAACCTTGTGCCGCAACAACAAGAAACTCCCGATCCCATCTTGTCGACGCGTCTGTGGGGCCTCGATTTTGCCAATCCGGTCGGGTTGGCGGCCGGATTCGACAAGGGAGCCGAGGTTTTTGATCCCATGCTCCGCCTCGGCTTCGGTTTCGTCGAAATCGGCAGTGTCACGCCGAAACCACAGCCGGGAAACGCGAAGCCGCGGATCTTTCGCCTCGCGGAAGATGGCGCCGTCATCAACCGCCTCGGATTCAACAGCGCCGGACTCGAAGCTGCTGTGGCAAATCTGCGGCATCGTGCGGCCACTCGCCGCGGCATCGTCGGCGCCAACCTCGGCAAGAACCGCGACAGTACCGACGCGGCCGCCGACTACAGCGCCGGCGCCGCGGCACTGACGCCGCTCGCCGATTACCTCGTGATCAATGTCTCGTCGCCGAACACGCCGGGGCTGCGCGACCTGCAGCAGGCGGGTGCGCTGCAGACCCTGATCGAGCGCGTGCAGGCGGCGCGGACGCGCGCCGCCCCGGAGCGGCCGCCGCCGCTGCTGCTCAAGGTCGCGCCCGATCTAGCGCCGGCGGAGCGCCGCGATGTCGCCGCCGTCGCCCTCGCGACGCAGGTCGACGGGCTGATCGTCGCCAACACGACGATCGCGCGACCGCCCGGGCTGCGGAGTCGACATGCCGGCGAGGCGGGCGGCCTCAGCGGCCGGCCGCTGTTCGCCCTCGCGACCGAAGTCCTGCGCGACATGTATGCGCTGTCAGAAGGCCGCCTCGCCCTCGTCGGCGTCGGCGGCATTGCCAGCGGCCGCGATGCCTATCGCAAGATCCGGGCCGGCGCCTCGCTGGTGCAGCTCTATACCGCGCTGATCTACGAGGGACCGGGCCTGATCGGCCGCATCAAACGCGAACTGGCGGCGTGCCTGCGGGCCGACGGATTCGCCCGCGTCGCCGACGCGGTCGGCGCCGATCACCGGCCTCGGGCCTAGGGAGACGATCGCAGATGCCGACTTCGTTAGCTTGAGAATCACTCATGGCTGCATCGTCAACATCGCCGGTGCCGGTTGCGGCCGGCTTGTCGTCGCTCGTCGCTCGGTATGACGGCTTCATCCTCGACCTCTGGGGCGTGCTGCATGACGGCGTGCGGCCCTATCCGGGCGCCATCGATGCGCTGCGCTGCCTCAAGGCCGCCGGCAAACGCACCGTCATCCTGTCGAACGGCCCGCGGCGCGCCGCCGCGGTGGCGCGCCGCACCGCGGAGATCGGCATCGGGCCGGACCTCTATGACGGCCTGCACAGCTCCGGCGAGGAGACCTGGCAGTCGCTCGCGGCATTCAGCGATCCGATCTATGCCGACATGGTCCGGCGCGCGTTCCTCATCGTTCCCGAGAGCGACCGGGGGCTGCTGGATGGGCTCGACCTGGCGATCACGGAGGACCTCGGCGACGCCGGGTTCATTCTCGTCACCGGCCTGGCCGCCGCATCGGAAACGCTCGCCGACTACGAGGCCGTTCTCGCGGCCGGCGCGCGCCGGCCGCGCCCGATGATCTGCGCCAATCCCGACCTGGAAGTCGTCCGCGGCGGCATACGCGAACTGTGCGCCGGCGCGCTCGCCCTGCGGTACGAGGCGCTCGGCGGTCCCGTCCACTACCACGGCAAGCCCCATCCGTCGGTCTATCGCCGCTGCTTCGCGTTGCTGGCGGACATCGAGCCGCGGCGCATTCTCGCGGTCGGCGATTCCCTGCGCACGGATATCGCGGGTGCCCGCGGGGCCGGCATCGATTCGCTGCTGATCAGCGGCGGCATCCACGCCGAGGAACTGGGCGACGCCGCCGGCCGCCACCCCGACCCGCAGAAGCTGGCGGCGGCCTGCGCCCGCACCGGCCAGCGGCCGACCTTCGCGGCGCCGTCTTTCGTGTGGTAGCGCCTGCATCCGCTATCATCGGCGTCGGGTAGAATTCCCGGGAGGCGGACGGAACAGCGGATGGGCAAGGTACGGCGTCGCACCTGGGTCTGGCATTTCGATCGGCCGCCGGAAGACATCTGGCCGCTGATGGCCGACACCGCGCGCTTCAACGAGGCGGCGGCGCTGCCCAAGCACGAGATCGAGGAAATTCCGCAGGCAGACGGCTCGGTCGTCTATCTGGGGCGCCTCAAGCGCGGGCCCCTCACCCTGGAATGGCAGGAGAAGCCCGTGAACTGGGTCCACGCCCAGTGGTTCGAGCATTGCCGCGAGTTCCGCAACGGGCCGTTCAAGTCGCTCTGTGCGACTTTCGAGCTCGGCGGCGAGGGCACCGTCAGCCGCGGCACCTACACCCTGGCCGTGGAGCCGGCGAACTTGCTCGGGCTGGCCGTTCTCGCCGGCGGCTTCTTTGCCAAGTCCGCGCGGACGTTCGGCAAGCTGGCCGCCGAGGCGAACGAATTCGCCGCGGGCCGGCGGGAGGAGCCGTTCGATCACGCGGTGCCTGAGGTCAGCCCCGAGACCGGCCGGCGGGTCGACGCGATGGTCGCCGCCATCGAGGCGACGCCGAACGGCCACGGCTTGGCGCGGCGCCTGGCCGACTTCCTGCTGCGCGCGCAGGAGGTGGACCTCTGGCAGATCCGGCCGCTGAAGCTGGCGCGCGACTGGCGCATCGAGGCGCGGACCGCGATCGAGCTGTGCCTGCAGGCGGTGACGAGCGGGCTTCTGGAATTGCGCTGGGACCTGCTGTGCCCGCGCTGCCGGGTGGCCAAGTCTTCGTCGGTGGCGCTCGACCAGCTGCCGACGGGCGCCCACTGCTCGAGCTGCAACATCGACTACGCGCGCGACTTCTCGCGCAATGTCGAGGCGAGCTTCCGCCCGACCGCGGCGGTGCGGCCGATCATGGGCGGCCAGTACTGCCTGTTCGGCCCGATGTCGACACCGCATATCAAGGTGCACGTCACGCTCGCGCCGGGCGCCACGCGCGAGTTACCCGCCAGGCTCGCGTTCGGCGACTACCGCCTGCGCACCCTCGAGCCCGGTCCCGAGGAGGTCATCGCCTGGGAGGCCGGCGGCTTTCCCGAGGTCATCGTCGATGACGACGGCGTGCGCGCCGGATCCCCGGCGTCCGCCGGCGCCTTGCGGCTGCGGAACGCAAGCCGGCGGGCGCTGACCGTGATCGTCGAGGACCGGGCCTGGGTGAAGGACGCGCTGACCGCCGACCGCATCACCGCGCTGCAGGCCTTCCGCGACCTCTTCGCCCGCGAGGCGCTGCGCCCCGGCGACGATGTCGGCATCGGCGAGATCACCCTCCTGTTCACCGACCTCAAGGGCTCGTCGGCCTTCTACGAACGGGTGGGTGATGCCCGCGCCTATCATCTCGTGCGCGACCATTTCGCCTTCCTGGCCGCCTGCATCCGCGAACATGACGGCGCCATCGTGAAGACGATCGGCGATGCCGTCATGGCGGCCTTCGCCGAGCCGGCCAACGCCGTCCGCGCCGCCCTCGCCATCCAGCAGAAGGTCGCCGCGTTCAACACCGGCCAGGGCGAGGGCGGGATCGTCATCAAGCTCGGGCTGCACAAGGGGCCGTGCATCGCCGTGACGCTCAACGAGCGGCTCGACTATTTCGGCTCGACGGTGAACCTGGCGGCGCGGCTGCAGGGGCAGAGCGGCGGCGGCGATGTCGTCCTCTCCGCCGCGATGGTCGGCGATCCCGCCGTCGCCGATCTGCTGGCGCCCTACGCGCCCGTCGGCGAGACGGCGACTATCAAGGGGTTCGAGCGCCCGGTGGCGTTCTACCGGATCCCCGGATCCCGCTTGTGCGAGCCGGCCGCTGCCGGCCCGGCGTCAACTGTTGTGGCTGGGGTCGGTCGGTGACTTGGCGAGGACGCCGAGCTCGACCAGCTTCCGCTCGAGCGTGGCGATCGAATCGCCGTAGGCGTGGATCGAATCGGCGCAGCGTTCGACCGGACCGACCGGGACCAGGAGAACGAAGACCGACGACAGGTCGGAGACGAACTGCTGTCCGAAGGTCGGGGACGACGCCGACTCCATGCGCTGCACGGTCGCTTCGTGGAGGAAGCGGCAGGCTTCCAGCTTGGCGTCCTCGGCGTCGTAGACCGGCTTCTCGATGCCGTTGTTGAGGCTTTCCGCGGCCGTCGTGGCGCGGTCGGCCTCCGGCGTCAGCCGGCTCTCCTCGGAGAGGAGGTACTGCACGTTCGTGCCGCAACCCGCAAGCAGCGCACAGAGCGGAAGGAATGCCAAAGCACGAATGAGGCGCACGATCTGGTTCTCGCAAAAGGCCGTTAAGGGTGACTGGCCGGGACGGCCGATTAAAACCGGATAGCGTAAATGGACGGTAAAATTCTGTGACCGCCGTCACGCTCGCAGCGACAGCATCGCCCCGCCGACACCCAGGTCGCACTATACATTTGGAGGTCCGGCGGATTCCACAAGGGGCATGGCGCTGGCCGATCGATTTTGCCGCCGATCCGTGCAAAACAACCCCATGCATTAAAAAATCATCCTTTGTTTCCAAGGTATTGACTTTGCGCATCCCGTGACGATTCCGCGGTCCAAAGAGGCGTTCGGCGCGCGCCGGCGCCGCGGTGCGTCGGCAACCGGCCATCTTCCGGCGACCGGCCGGCGCGGCCCCCGTGTGATGCAGCCAGATCGGGCGGGCACCTCCCGGGGCAAGTCGCCGGTTTACTATTAATAGCGTCATTTACCCGGAATTCTGGTGTTCACCATCAAACTCTTGATGGTTACGCAGCCGTTCAGAATGATTCTTGGACGTTCTTTCATTTCTCCTGAGCAATGATTACGGCATTACAACGAGACAATATTCCTGATGGCGCGCGAGGCGCCGGCGTGCTTGCGACACGGCGGCGGCGACCCTCGCGAGACCCTGGGCCGGCTCTCCTTATTCGTTAGTGGATTGCGACCCGCTTGCGTACCGAGTGCACGCGGGCGGCGCCGCTGATCGTCACAACGTCTACCGGACGGGCGTGGGCGCCGAATGGCGCCGGCGCGCCGCGCCGAGGCCGAGGGAGAGAGCCGATGAGTGCGCCTGTCGCCGTGAACGACGAACTGGGTCTGCTCGAGAACACGCCGGGCATCATCGACCGGACCGATCTCCTGGACAACGACAGCGATCCCGACGGCGATCCGATCTTCCTCATCGCGGTCTCGGACGCCGTCAACGTCTCGGCGACGCTGCGGCCGGACGGCACCATCGCGCTGGTGCCACCACCGAACTACTCGGGGCCCGCGAGCTTCAGCTATACGATCAGCGACGGCCACGGCGGCACCGCGACGGCCCGCGTCGACATCGACATCCAGGCGGACACCAACGGGGCGCCGGTCGTCGCCGCCGACGATCACGTGGCCACGAACGAGGATACGCCGCTGGTCCTGGCGCCGGCGACGCTGCTGGCCAACGACGTCGATGCCGCTGGCGATCCGCTGACCATCAAGGTCGTCGGCAACGCGGTCGGCGGCACGGTGTCGCTCGACGCCAGCGGCAACATCGTCTTCACGCCGGCGGCCAATTTCAGCGGCGGCGCCAGCTTCACCTATACGGCCGACGACGGCCAGGGCAATGCCGCCACCGCCACCGTGAACGTCGACGTGGCGCCGGTCAACGATCCGCCGGTCGCGGCCAACGACACGGTCACGATCGCCGAGGACACGCCGGTCGTCCTGGCGCCGGCCGCCCTGCTCGTCAACGACACCGACGTCGACCTGGACGCCCTCACCATCACCGCCGTCGGCAACGCCACCCACGGCACGGTCGCGCTCGACGTCAACGGGAACGTCGTGTTCACGCCGGCCGCGAACTACAACGGCCCGGCCAGCTTCACCTATACGGTCAGCGACGGACATGGCGGCACGGCTACGGCAACCGTCAACATCACGGTGACGCCGGTCAACGATGCGCCGGTCGCGGCCAATGACACGGTGTCGGCGACCGAGGATACGCCGCTGGTGCTGGCGCCGGCCGCCTTGCTCGGCAACGACAGCGACGTGGACGGCGACAGCCTGACCATCACGTCGGTGCAGGGGGCGACGCACGGCACGGTGGCACTCGACGCGAACGGGAACGTCGTGTTCACGCCGGCCGCGAACTACAACGGCCCGGCCAGCTTCACCTATACGGTCAGCGACGGCCATGGCGGCACGGCGACCGGAACCGTCAACGTCAACGTGGCGGCCGTCAACGATGCGCCGGTGGCCGGCGCCGACGCCGTGGCGGGCACCGAAGACACGCCGCTGGTGATCGCACCCGCGACGCTGCTCGCCAACGACAGCGACGCGGACGGCGACAGCCTGACCATCACGTCGGTGCAGGCGGCGACACCCGGTACGGTCGCCCTCAGCAACGGCAACATCGTGTTCACGCCGGCGGCGAACTACAACGGGCCGGCCAGCTTCACCTATACCGCGAGCGACGGCCACGGCGGCACCACGACGGGAACGGTCAACGTCAACGTGGCGGCCGTGAACGACGCGCCGGTCGCCGGCAACGACACGGTCGCGGCGACCGAGGACACGCCGCTCGTCATCACCCCAGCCACACTGCTCGGCAACGACAGCGACGTCGACGGCGACAGCCTGACCATCACGTCGGTGCAGGGGGCGACGCACGGCACGGTCGCCCTCAGCAACGGCAATATCGTGTTCACCCCGGCCGCGAACTACAACGGCCCGGCGACCTTCACCTATACCGTCAGCGACGGTCACGGCGGCACGACGACCGGCACCGTCAATGTGAACGTGGCGGCGGTCAACGACGCGCCCGTCGCCGTCAACGATACGGTGTCGGGAACCGAGGACACGGCGCTCGTCATCGCACCGGCCACGCTGCTCGGCAACGACAGCGACGTCGACGGCAACTCCCTCACCATTCTCTCCGTGCAGGGCGCCACGCACGGGACGGTCGGACTCAGCAACGGCAACATCGTGTTCACGCCGACCGCCAACTACAGCGGCCCGGCGAGCTTCACCTATACCGTCAGCGACGGGCAGGGCGGCACGGCGACGGCGACCGTCAACGTGAACCTGGCGGCGGTCAATCACGCACCGGTCGCCGGCAACGACACCGTGTCGGCGACCGAGGACACGCCCGTGGTGATCGCGCCGGCGACGCTGCTGGGCAACGATACCGACGTCGACGGCAATGCGCTCAGCATCCTGTCGGTGCAGGGCGCGACGCACGGCACGGTCGGACTGACCAATGGGAACATCGTGTTCACGCCGGCCGCGAACTACAACGGCCCGGCGAGCTTCACCTACACCGTGAGCGACGGGCAGGGCGGCACGGCGACGGCGACCGTCAACGTGAACGTCGCTGCCGTCAACGATGCGCCGGTGGCCGGCAACGACACGGTGTCGGCGACCGAGGACACGCCGCTCGTGCTCGCGCCGGCGGCGCTGCTTGGCAACGACAGCGACGTGGACGGCAACAGCCTGACGATCACGTCGGTGCAGGGGGCGACGCACGGCACGGTCGGGCTCGATGCGAGCGGCAACGTCGTGTTCACGCCGGTGGCGAACTACAATGGGCCGGCCAGCTTCACCTACACGGTCAGCGACGGCCAGGGCGGCACGGCCACCGCGACCGTCAACGTCACCGTGGCAGCCGTGAACGATGCGCCGGTCGCCGGCGCCGATACGGTCGCGGCAACCGAGGATATGCCTCTGGTTTTGGCGCCGGCGGCCCTGCTCGGCAACGACAGCGACGTCGACGGAGACAGCCTGACGATCACCTCGGTGCAGGGGGCAACCCATGGCACGGTCGCGCTGAGCAACGGCAATGTCGTCTTCACACCGGCGGTCAACTACAACGGCCCGGCCAGCTTCACCTATACCGCGAGCGACGGCCACGGCGGCACCACAACGGGAACGGTCAACGTCAATGTCGCCGCTGTCAACGACGCACCGGTCGCGGCCAATGACACGGTGGCGGCGACCGAGGATACGCCGCTGGTGCTGGCGCCGGCGGCGCTGATCGGCAACGACAGCGACGTCGACGGCAACAGCCTCACCATCCTGTCGGTGCAAGGGGCAACGCACGGCACGGTCGCGCTGAGCAACGGCAACGTCGTGTTCACGCCGGCGGCCAACTACAACGGCCCGGCCAGCTTCACCTACACGGTCAGCGACGGCCAGGGCGGCACCGCCACGGCGACCGTCAACGTCAACGTCGGCGCGGTAAACGATGCGCCGGTCGCCGGCAACGACTCTGCCACGGCGACCGCGGGTACGCCCCTCGTCCTCGCGCCGGCGGCGCTGCTCGGCAACGACAGCGACGTCGACGGCAACAGCCTCACCATCCTGTCGGTGCAGGGGGCGACGCACGGCACGGTCGCGCTGAGCAACGGCAACGTCGTGTTCACGCCGACGGCCGGATACAGTGGCCCGG
>JBKOWC010000228.1:0-5657 GCA_046724215.1 Pseudomonadota bacterium
TCAGGCGGCGGCCGCGTTTCGCGACGTGCTGCCGGGGCTGGTGGCGGAGCTGCCGGCGCTGCGCGAACCGCTCGGCCCGATCGAGCCGGCGGCGGGCGGACCCGTGGCGCGCCGCATGCTCGCCGCCTGTTGGCCCTATCGTCAGGGCTTCATCACGCCGATGGCGGCGGTCGC
Source organism: Pseudomonadota bacterium (assembly GCA_046724215.1). GTDB lineage: Bacteria > Pseudomonadota > Alphaproteobacteria > Dongiales > Dongiaceae > JBKOWC01. The sequence continues at coordinate 175 of JBKOWC010000228.1, forward strand.
CGGCGCCGTCGCCGATCACGTCCTGGCGGCGATGCTGGTCGGCCGCTCGCTGGCGCGCGCCTACGTCAACGACGGCGGCGACATCGCGGCCCACCTGTCGCCGGGCGAACGCCTCGTCTGCGGCGTCGTCCCCGACGTGAGCGCGGCCGCCATCGAGGGCAAGATCGAGCTCACCTTCGACATGCCCGTGCGCGGCATCGCCACGTCCGGCGCCGCGACCAAGGGCAGCGGCGGCCGCAGCTTCTCGATGGGGATCGCGGACGCGGTGACCGTCCTGGCCCGTGATGCCGCGGCCGCCGACGCGGCGGCGACGATCATCGGCAATGCCGTCGATCTGCCCGAGCATGCCGCCATCGTGCGTCGCCCGGCGTCCGACATCGATCCCGACAGCGACCTCGGCGATCGCCAGATCACGCTGGCCGTCGGCACACTGGAGCCGGCGGACATCGAGGCCGCGCTTGCCGCGGGCCTGCAGACCGCCGAACGCCTGCGCGAGTCCGGCCTGATCCACGGCGCCGTCCTGGCGCTGCAGGGCCGCTACCTCATCTGCGGCGACCGCTCAATGCTGATGCTGGCGGCGTAGACGCTCCGCTCTCTTTGATTCCCCCGCGAAAGCGGGGGCCCAGGGCAAGTGACGGGCGACGGCTCCTGGACCCCCGCTTTCGCGGGGGAATCAAGCGAGTTTGACGCAAGCTATGGGTAGTGGACGCTTACCCCGCCAGCGCCCGCGCCGGCACGGGATTGCCGCCGGCCGTCTCGCCCGCCTGGCGCGGCAGCCAGAGGATGAAGGCGGTACCCTCGTCGATGGTGCTTTCCACGTCGATCGTTCCGCCATGCTGCTCGACGATCTGGCGCACGGTCGGCAGCCCGAGCCCGACGCCGAAGCTCTTGGTCGTGAAGAGCGGCTCGAAGATCTTGGGCAGGCGGTCGGCCGGAATGCCCGGGCCGTTGTCGATGATCGACAGCCGCAGGTGCGGGCCCGCCGTTTCCGTGCGCACGGTGATGGTGCGCTGGCGGTCGTCGGGCGGGCTCCAGGCCGGGTCGGTCAGCGCCTGCGCGGCATTGTCGACGAGATTGACGATGACCTGGCGGAAACGCTCGCGGTCGAACGCCACCTCGCCGCCTGACGTGAGCTCGCGCCGCAGGCTCACGCGGTCCACGAGCGTCATCTCGTCGAGAGTCTCGCCGAGCCAGGCGTCGATGGCGGTCGCCTCGCGGACGAGCTCGCGCGAGCGCGTGAAGTCGAGCAGGTCGCCGATGATGCGCGTGCAGCGCTCGACATTGCGGTCGATGCGGTCGAGCGCGCGCTCGGCGCCCAGCCCCTTGCCGGCGGTGATCTGCCGCAGCAGCGCCATCGAATTGCGGATGGCGCCCAGCGGGTTGCGCAGCTCGTGGCTGACCGTGCCGGCCACCTGGCCCAGCATCGACAGCCGTTCCTGCTTGGCGAGCTTGTCGGTCGCCGCATGCAGGTCCTCGAGCGTCTTGCGCAGCTCCAGCTCGGTCTTCTTGCGCGCCGTGATGTCGGTGCGGATGCCGACGACGCCGCCTTCGGTCGTGCGCCGTTCGCTGACGAGGATCCAGCGGCCGTCGCCGAGCTCCTGCTCGCTGGTGTTTTCGGCCGCGCGATGGCTATGCAGCCGCTCCGCCAGCCATTCTTCTTCGCGGCCGACCGCCTCGGGAACCTGGCCGCGCTCGACGTCGGCGCGGATGAGGTCCTCGAACGTCGTGCCCACCACGTTGAGGTCGGCGGTCTGCGGATACATGTCGCGGTAGATCTGGTTGCACATCACCAGCCGGTCCTCGGCGTCATAGAGCACGAAGCCGCCGTTCAGGCTCTCGATGGCGTCAGCCAACCGCCCCTGCGCCTTGGCCTTGCTCTTCTTGAGCTTGGCGATCAGCTGCTGGCGCTCGGCTTCGGCGGCCTTCATGACCTTCGCCATGTGGGCGCCGTAGAAGACGACGAAGATCACGATCAGGACGATGACGACGCCGATCAGATACTCGAAGCGGCCGAGCTGGCCGGCCTCCTTGATCTGCGTCTGGAACTGCGCGTTCTGATGGTCCTGCACCAGCCGTTGCGCGTTCGCGATCTCCTGCATCAGCATGGCGAAGGCGCGGTTCATGGTCGCCATGTAGCGGCCGGCCTGCGCCGCGTCGTTGGCGCGGAAGTAGATGAAGATCAGGTCGGTCTTGGTCATCATCTCGTCCATCGCCTCCTGGATCTTGTCCAGAGAGGCGAGGAGAGGCTTCGTTTCCCCCGCGGGGTCGTTCAGGAGGTCGCGCTTCACGCCGGTCATGCGCGTCTCGAAGGCGTCCAGCGCCGCGTCGCGGCGGGCCGTCTCCTTGCCGACGTCGCGGCTGTCGAAGATGTCATTCCCGGGCGCGCCGGCCGCCTGCGCTAGCGTGCCCAGCTCCATCAGGTCGGAGAGGTGCTGCGTCCAGTCCTGGTTCACCTCGACCGACCGGCGATAGATGCCCATCACCGAGTGGTTGAGGTAGAGGCTGCCCAGGATGGTCAGGACGTTGATCGCGGCCAGCACGTAGTAGAGCACGTGCCATCTCTGGCGTCGCCCCGACGAGACCGGCTCGGACATGGCAGTCTTCACCCTACGACCCACGGCTCATACATCCGCCGGAAGCACGCATCCCGGCGCCGACAGCCACCTTGGCCAATTTCGGCTAATTATCGGTTAATCTTGATTCATGGGGCTATTCGCCCGCAAATGATGCAATCGCAGCCGGGTTCAGGGAGAAGCATGTCGCTCGTCGCCATCCGCAAATTCGCGACCGTCGTGGAGGAGATCTTCCACGAGGGCGGTCCGCCGCCGGCGCGGCCGCTGCGGCAGGGCGGCTGTCTCGCCGTCATCCGCAACCCCTATGCCGGCCGCTACGTCCAGGAAATCCAGCCGCTGATGGAGGACCTGAAGCCGCTCGGCCTCGCGATGGCGCGGCGCCTGATCGCCGCCATCGGGGTGACCCCGCGGGAGATCGAGGGCTACGGCAAGGGCGCCATCGTCGGCACCGCCGGCGAACTCGAGCACGGCGCCCTCTGGCACGCCCCCGGCGGCTATGCCATGCGCGACGTGCTCGGCGGCGCCAGGGCGATCGTGCCCTCGACCAAGAAGGTCGGCGGCCCCGGCGCGCGCCTCGACGTGCCCGTGACCCACATCAACGCCTCCTACGTGCGCAGCCATTTCACCGCCATGGAGCTGGGCGTGCCCGATGCGCCGCAGGCGGACGAGATCGTGCTGATCCTGGTGATGACGACGGGCGCTCGGATTCATGATCGGGCCGGCGGCCTGAAGGCGTCGGAGATCAAGGGAGAGGACGGCCTCAGATGAAAGCCAAGATCCGCAAGCTGATCGTCAGCGTCGAGGAAACCCAGTCCGAGATGGGCAAGGCGGTGACGCCGCCGACGCGCAAGGCCGCCGCCATCGCGATCATCGAGAACCCCTTCGCCGGCCAGTACGTCCAGGACCTGAAGCCGCTCATGGACATCGGCGAGGAGCTCGGCGGCCTGCTCACGGAGCGCGCCGTCAAGGCCCTCGGCATCCCCGGCGGCAGGGCCGAGAGCTACGGCAAGGCCGCCATCGTCGGCGAGAAGGGCGAACTCGAGCACGCCGCCGCCATCCTGCATCCGCAGATGGGCAAGCCGGTGCGCGCGGTGCTCGAGAAGGGTGCCGCCCTCATCCCCTCGGCCAAGAAGATGGGCGGCCCCGGCACGCCGATCGACGTGCCCTTGGGCCACAAGGACGCCGCCTTCGTGCGCAGCCATTTCGACGGCATGGAGGTGCGCGTGCCCGACGCCCCGCGCGCCGGCGAGATTCTCGTCGCCATCGCCGTCACCGACTCCGGCCGCCCCTTGCCGCGCGTCGGCGGCCTGCAGAAGCAGGAAATCAAGGGTGAGGACGGGCTAAGGTAGACGGGGGGCCATTGCGGGACTGCGGTTGTTGGCGTACACTTGCTTATGTTGTAAGCAGTTGTGCTCTGGATTGGCCGAAACATGGCAAAGCCGGCAACTCTCTCGACGCGTATTCCTCCGAAAATCAAGGCGGGCCTCGCAGATCTTGCGGAGATGACGGATCGTCCGATCGCTTGGCATGTGAACCAGGCATTGGCCCAATACGTCGAGCTCAACCAATGGCAGGTCAAGGCGATCAAGAATGGGTTGGCCTCGGACAGGGCAGGACGATTGATCCCCCACGAAGAGGTCGTTGCTTGGGTCGAAAGCTGGGATACCGACCACGAATTGCCTAAGCCGACGTGGAAGAAAGCGCGCAAGTCCGCTGGACGCCCGAAGCGATAGATGATCTGGAGTTGCTTCGGGACTTCATTGCCGCGCGCAATCCCACCGCCGCGAGCGGCGTTCTTGCCCGCATCTTCGAGAGCATAGCCCGGCTGAGGGACTTCCCTGCTTTGGGCCGCCCTGGCCGCGTTCCAGGCACGCGCGAGGTTGTCGCGTCAGGCACACCCTATTTCATTATCTATCGGGTTGAAGATCAGATCGTGAGAATCGACCGCATCCTCCATGGCGCCCGCGAATGGCCGCCGCGCTAGACTGACTGCTCACTAAAACCGCCGCAGCTGGCTCGCGTCGAAGCTCGTGCCCGGCAGCAGCAGGGGCCGGCCGTCGGCGAGCGGCAGCCAGGGGCCGAGCGCCGGGTCGTGCGGGTTGCGCGCGATGCGCACGCTGCGGGCCGGCATGCTGCTCTCGGCGATGATGACCATGCGGCGGCCGCTCGCGGGATCGCTCGCCATGTCGACGATGAGCACGGCGTGGCCGGGCGTGCCCGGCCGCACCAGCACGTCGCCGATGGCGGCGTCGGCAAAGCGCCCGACGGGGCGCAGCTCGCGCGCCAGCGAGCGCGTACTGGCAAAGCCGTAGACGATGTCGAGCCAGCGCCGGAGGCCGGCGTGGGACGCGTCGCGCGGCCGGCCGTTCCGCCAGGCGATCGTCTGGCCCGCCGCGACCGGGGTGGTGCCCTCCGCATAGGCGAGAAAGCGGTAGCGCTCGCCGTCGAAAAGATCGAAGCCGATCAGGCCCGGCAGCCGATGCGAGTAGAGGTACTCGGCGCGCAGGCGCATCACGGCATCGGCGCATTGCTGCAGGTCGCTGCGGCCGACGTCGATGTCGACGACCGCCGCGGCGCCGCCGTCATCGACGACCGGCCGCCCGTCATAGAGAACGAGCTGCGCGTCTGCGCGCTGAAGCGGCAGGTGTCGCAGCCACTCGCCGAAGCTTCCGGCCGCCGCCGGCACCCGCACGAACCCCGCCGGCGGATCGAAGGCCGTCGCCCCCGTGCGAGTCGCGGCGTGCGCGAGCCAAGGATACTCCGCCGCGTCCGATGGTTCGGCCGCAACGATGGCAACAAGGATGCTTACGAGGAGTCCCCAGCGCACCTCTGCATCATACAGAAGAGCGCCTGTGGTTGCCCCTGCTCTCCTTTGCCACTCAAGTCGTCATTGATTCCCCCGCGAAAGCG
>JBKOWC010000304.1:0-9286 GCA_046724215.1 Pseudomonadota bacterium
CGCGGCATCCGCCCGATCGAGAGCGAGGCGGGGCTGCTCGATGCCGTCCTGGTCGCGAAGCGGGAGGCCAAGGCCGCCTTCGGCAACGACGCGGTGTATCTGGAGAAGCTGGTGGCGCGGGCCCGCCACGTGGAGGTGCAGCTCCTCGGCGACGGCCACGGCAATCTCGTCCACCTCTTCGAGCGCGACTGTTCGATTCAGCGGCGCCGCCAGAAGCTCATCGAGCGGGCGCCTGCGCCCTATCTCACGGAGTCCATACGCACCGCCGTGTGCGAGGCGGCCCTCGGGATCGGCCGCGCGACCCGCTATGTCGGCGCCGGCACGGTCGAGTTCCTCATCGACGCCGATACCGGCGCCTTCCACTTCATCGAGGTCAATCCGCGCATCCAGGTCGAGCATACCGTGACCGAGGTCGTCACCGGGCTCGACATCGTGAAGGCGCAGATCCGCATCGCCGAGGGCGGCCGCGTCGGCCATGTCGACGAGACCGGCATCCCGCCGCAGCCCGCTATCGGACTCATGGGCCACGCCCTGCAATGCCGCATCACCACCGAGAATCCGGAGAACAACTTCATCCCGGACTACGGGCGCATCACCGCCTATCGCGGCGCCTTCGGCTTCGGCATCCGCATCGACGGCGGCACGGCCTATTCGGGCGCCGTCGTCACCCGCTACTACGACCCCTTGCTCGAGAAGGTCACGGCCTGGGCGCCGACGCCCGCGGAGGTCATCGCCCGCATGGTGCGGGCGTTGCGCGAATACCGGATCCGCGGCGTCGCGACGAACCTCGCCTTCCTCGAGGCCGTGCTGAACCACCCGAAGTTCCGGACCAACGACTACACGACCCGGTTCATCGACGACACGCCGGAACTGTTCCAATTCACCAAACGGCGCGACCGCGCCACGAAGCTGCTGACCTACATCGCCGACGTCACCATCAACGGCCATCCGGAGGTCAAGGGCCGTCCGCGCCCACCGGCGGGCGCGCGCCGGCCCGAGGCGCCGCGTTTTGCCGTCGCGCCGGCCGACGGCGCCAAGCAGACCTTTGACCGGCTCGGCCCGCAGGGGTTCGCGGACTGGATGCGGCGCGAACGCCGGGTCCTCGTGACCGACACCACGATGCGCGACGCGCACCAGTCGCTGCTGGCGACGCGGATGCGCGGCTTCGACCTCACGGCCGCCGCGCGCGCCTACGCCTGCGGGCTGCCGCAGCTGCTGTCGCTCGAATGCTGGGGCGGCGCCACCTTCGACGTCGCCATGCGGTTCCTTACCGAGGATCCGTGGGAACGACTGGCCACCCTGCGCGAGCGCATACCCAACATCATGCTGCAGATGCTGCTGCGCGGCGCCAACGGCGTCGGCTACACGAACTATCCCGACAACGTCGTGCGCTTCTTCGTGCAACAAACGGCCCAGGCGGGTGTCGACGTCTTTCGCATCTTCGACTGCTTCAACTGGGTCGAGAACATGCGCATCGCCATCGATGCGGTGGGCGAGGCGGGAAAGATCGCGGAGGGCGCGATCTGCTACACGGGCGACATCCTCGACCCGACGCGTCCCAAGTACGACCTCGCCTACTATGTCGGGCTCGCCAAGGAACTCGAGCGGGCCGGCTGCCATGTCCTCGGCGTCAAGGACATGGCCGGCCTCCTGAAGCCGGCGGCGGCGCGCGCGCTGATCAAGGCGCTGAAGGAGGCGGTCGGGCTGCCGATCCATCTGCACACGCACGATACGTCGGGCATCGCCGCCGCCAGCGTGCTCGCCGCCGTCGAGGTCGGCGTCGACGCCGTCGATGCGGCGATGGACACCATGTCCGGCATGACGTCGCAGCCCTGCCTCGGCTCCCTCGTCGAGGCGCTGCGCCACACCGAGCGTGACACCGGCCTCGATCCGGAGGCCATCCAGCTGATCAGCTTCTATTGGGAAGCGGCGCGCGGCCAGTACCTGGCCTTCGAAAGCGACCTCAAGTCCGGCGTTTCCGAGGTGTATCTCCACGAGATGCCCGGCGGGCAGTTCACCAACATCAAGGAGCAGGCGCGCGCGTTGGGCCTCGAGCCTCGCTGGCACGAGGTGGCGAAGGCCTATCGCGCCGCCAACGACCTCTTCGGCGACATCGTCAAGGTGACGCCATCCTCCAAGGTCGTCGGCGACATGGCGCTGACAATGGTGGCGCAGGGATTGACGGCCGCGGACGTGCTGGACCCGGACAAGGAGATCGCCTTCCCTGCATCCGTGCGCGAGATGCTGCGCGGCGACCTGGGGCAGCCGCTCGGCGGGTGGCCGGCCGCCCTGCAGGCGAAGGTGCTGAAGGGCGAGGCGCCGATCACCGTGCGCCCCGGCTCCCTGCTGCCGGCCGCCGACCTCGGGGCGGCCCGCGCGGCGGCGGAGAAGAGCTGCGGTCGGTCGATCGATGACGCCGACCTGGCGGCCTACTTGATGTACCCGAAGGTGTTCACCGAATTTGTCGGCGCCGTGCGGAAGTATGGGCCGGTCTCGACGCTGCCGACGCCGGTCTACTTCTACGGCATGAGCGTCGGCGACGAGATCGCCATCGAGATCGAGCGCGGCAAGACGCTGGTCGTGCGCCTGCAGGCGATCGGCGAGACGGACGACGAGGGCCAGGTGCGCGTCTTCTTCGAGCTCAACGGGCAGCCCCGCATCGTCAAGGTGCCGAACCGCGCGGCGGCGGCGAAACTGCCGGCCCGCCGCAAGGCCGAGGACAACAACGACGCCCACGTGGCGGCACCGATGCCGGGCCTGATCTCGACGGTGGCCGTGAAGCCGGGGCAGCCGATCAAGGCCGGCGACGTGCTCCTCACCATCGAGGCGATGAAAATGGAGACCGCCCTGCACGCGCCCCGCGACGGCGCCGTTCAGGAGATCCTCGTCCACCCCGGCAGCCCCATCGACGCCAAGGACCTGCTGGTGGTCCTCCAGGTGTAGGCAGGGGGCAGGAGAATTATTGATTCCCCCGCGAAAGCGGGGGTCCAGGAGCAAACGGCGTGCGGTAGCCCTGGGCCCCCGCTTTCGCGGGGGACTCGAAGAGAGGATCGTCGGCGCAGCGAACGCCTACGCAGGGAGACGGTAGATGCGGATGGCGTTGTCGCGATAGAGCTTGCGGATCTCGCCCCTGCTCGCGCCCGCCACGACCTCGTCGAGGATGGCGACCCAGGCCGGATATTCGTGGGTCAGCTCGGACACCGTCCAGTCGCTGCCATACATGACGCGGTCGAAGCCGAAGCAGTCGATCGCATGGGCGACATAGGGCTTCACCTGCTCCTTCGTCCAGGCGGCATGGTCGGCTTCGGTGATCACGCCGGAGACCTTGCAGAAGACGTTGGGCAGCTTCGCCAGTTCGCGCATCTGGCTCCACCAGGGCTCGCGCAGCCCATGCTTGATGCCAGGCTTGCCGATGTGGTCGAGGACGAAGGTGACATCGGGGCAGCGCCGCGCCAGCTCGATCCCGAAGACGAGCGCCCAGTGCTTGACGCAGATGTCGAAGGTGAGGCCATGGCGTCCCACGAGCTTCACCCCGGCGATGAAATCCGGATCGAGGCAGAAGGACGGGTTGGGCTCGATCTCGATGAGGCGACGGATCCCGCGCAGACTCTTGAACTTCTTGAGGGCAACGAAATCGGCTTCGATCGCGGCCCCCTTCTCGACCGGGAGGTGGGCGACCATGCCGCAGAGCCGCGGGTCGGCATCGCCCATCTCCTGCACGAAGGCGGCTTCCTCGAGGTGCAGCCCCTTGTCGACCCACACCTCGGCGAAGACGATCTTGTCGACCGCCACGGGCCCGCGGGCGCGGTCGAAATCGGCCAGCAGATAGGTGCGGTCGATCTTCGGGGTGTTCTTCAGCCAGCCATAGCGGAGCCGCTTCACGTCATAGAGATGCACATGGCTGTCGACGATCGGGAAGTTGGGCATCGCGTCCTCCGTTGCCGCCCCATTTCGCCGTGCCGCGCCGACCCCGTCAACGGGTCGGCCGCGCGAACAGGAGATCCGGTCCGATGTCCGCGAGCCGCGACACGCCGCACAGGCCCATGACGCGGTCGATCTCGCGCCGGTAGATGTCGAGCACATGGGCGACGCCGGCTTCGCCCGCCACGGCGAGACCCCAGAGCTGCGGCCGGCCGACGAGACAGGCGGCGGCGCCCAGCGCCAGCGCCTTCACGACGTCGGCGCCGCGCCGTACGCCGCCATCGAGCAGCACCGGGATGCGTCCGGCAACGGCCGCTGCGACCGCCGGCAAGGCATCGAGCGAAGCCGGCGCCCCATCGAGCTGACGTCCGCCGTGGTTCGAGACGATGACCGCGTCGACACCATGATCGACCGCGGCGCGCGCCTCGGCGGGATGCAGCACGCCCTTCAGGATCAAGGGCCCCTTCCAAGAGGACCGCACCGCATCGAGATCCGCCCAGGACATTGCGGGATCGAGCAGCGAGGCCATACGGCCGGCCAGGGTCTTGATGTCGGCGACTTCGCCGGGCCGCACATAGTTGCCGAAGGTGATGCGCGGCAGTTCCGTACGCATGCGCCATAGCCACGGAACCTTTAGCGCCATGCCGGCGAGGTCGGCGATTCCGAACCGCGGCGGAATCGAGAAGCCGTTGCGAATGTCGCGCTCCCGGTTGCCGAGCATCTGGTTGTCGACGGTGAGCACGAGCGCGTCGTAGCCGGCTTGCGCGGCCCGGCCCGCGAGCTCGCGGGTGAAGCCGCGATCCCGGAAGATGAAGACCTGCATCCAGCGCGGGGCGGCGCCGGTCGCGGCCAGGTCCTCCAGCCGGCAGACCGATCCGTGGCTGAGGCAGTACGCGGTCCCCGCCGCCGCCGCCGCGCGCGCGGCACAGCGCTCGCCGTCCGGCCAGAAGAGGCCGGCCAGACCGGTCGGCCCGACGATGACGGGAAGCGCCAGACGCTTGCCGAGCAAATCGACCGACAGATCGCGCTCCCCCGCCCCATTGAGCGGACGCGGCGCCAGCTCGATCTCGCCGAACGCCGCTTCGTTGCGCCGGAGCGTCGTCTCGTTCTCGGCGCCCCCGTCGGCGAAATCGAAGACGGGACGAGGGAGCGCGGCCCGCGCCAGCTCGCGCACCGCGGCGATGCTGTACCCGCGGCGCTGCCAAGCCTGCCCGTTGCTCACGGCACCCGCGTCTTCGTCGATGCGGTCCCTCGCGCCTCGCGTCGGGCGCGCTCTTCCAATGCCGCCTCGTCGAGTTCCGGCGACGTACGCTCGCGCGCATGGCGGGCGTCGATGCCGCTGACCGCGGCCCAGATCGTCTCGTTGTGCGGCACGGCTACGCCGAGGGCCTTCGCCTCCCGTACCAGGGCGCCGTTGAGGGATTCGATCTCGGTGCGCCGGCCGCTCTCGACATGCTGCAGCATCGACGGCCGGTTGTAGCGCTCGAAGGCATGATCGAGCACATGGCGGCGCAGATCGGGGTCCGGCAGACGGATGCCCTTCGCCGCGGCAACGGCGAGGATCTCGTCGAGCAGCCATTGCAGCAATTGCGCCGTCGGTGCATGCCTCATGACCTCGCCGGGCCGCAACCCCGTGAGCGCCGTCACCGGATTGATGGCGCAGTTGAGCACGAACTTCGCCCACACATGGCCCATCGCGTTGTCGCTCGTCTCGGTCGGAAAGCCGGCGGCGGTCAGCTGCCGCGCCAGCGCCCGCACGCGCTCGGTCGGCGGACCGGCGGGCAGGCCGATGACCGTGGGACCGACGTTGGTGTGGCGCACTCGCCCGGGCTCGACGAATGCGGCGCTGTTGAAGGTGGAGCCGGCGACGACGCGCTCCGGACCGAGGGCTGCCACGAGCGCCTCGACGTTGCCGATGCCGTTCTGCAGCGTGAGGGCGATACCTTCTCCGGCCAGCACGGCCGGCAGCAGGGGCGCGACGTCAGCGGTGGCGTTGCTGTCGACGAGCACGAGCGCCAGGTCGGCATCTCTGACTTCGGCGATATCGGCCGTTGCGGCGATCCGGACGACGCGCTCGCCGGACCCGTCGCCGAGGATCAGCCCGCTGCTGCGGATGGCCTCGATATGCGGCGCGTTGATGTCATGCAGGACCACCTCGACGCCCGGCCCCTTCAGCTTGACGCCGAAGACCGAGCCCATGGCGCCGGCGCCGATGACGGCGATGCGCATCCGGCAGTCTCACTCGTCGACGTAGCGGACGCGGTCGGAGGTGAGGATGGCGGCCACGAAGCCGGGTTCCCGGAGCCCGCCCCGCACCGCCTTCAGCATCTTCGCTTCGTTGGCGCGCACGGCTTCCAGCCGCGTCAGTACCGCCGCCGCCTGTTCCCGCGGCACGATGACGACGCCGTCGGGATCGCCGACCACGATGTCGCCCGCCGCGACCGGCAGGCCGCCGCAGACGACCGGAAGGCCGACGGTGCCGGGGCCGTTGCGGGCCGGCGAGTTGGGCGACACGCCGGCGGCAAAGGCGGGAAACGCCAGCGCCTGGATGTCCGTGATGTCGCGGATAAGGCCATCGGTGACGAAGGCGACGGCACCGCGGTTCTTGGCGATGCCGAGCAGCAGGTCGCCGACCACCGAGCAGCCGGTAAAACCGTCGGTCGCCGCGACCAGGACATCGCCGGGCATGCAAAAGGAGACTGCGGCGCAGAGCGCGAGGTTATCGGCCGGCCCGTTGGAACAGGGGAGCGCGCTGCCCACGAATCGCATCGGCGTCCCCGGCAGCGGCTTGATGCGGCGGTCGAGGGCTCCGTGGCCCGCCATCGCGTCGACGAGGAATCCCGTCGGCGTGCCCGCGAACGCTTCGAGGAGCGACTGCTCCGGACGTTGGAACTTGCGGCGGATGGTGAGGACGGGCGGATCGTCGATCATGGGGATGCGGGACCGGCAGGACGGAGCGATCTTGTAGGCCGCCGGATCGGCCGTCAAGCGAGCCCGGAAATCCGCCCGATTCCCTGCCCCACGCCACCCGCTCGACCCGCGGGTGCGACTGGAGGTCGCAGGTTGCGCAGCGGCGACCCGGCATAGATTGCGCGCGCTCCAGTCACACCCATGGGGGATTCAACGATGCGCATTATTCGCTTTGCGGCGGCCGGTTTCGCGGCTGCCTTCCTAATCTCGGGCGTTGCTTCCGCGGCGACTCTGTCGATGCCAGCGGCCCCGACGGCTCCGGCGTTCCATACCGTCGCGGACATGCAGATGATGGTGGCGCACTCCTACGCGCACCTGCGGGAGAAGCCGAGCACCAGCAGCAAGATCCTGGCGACGCTCAACCACGGAACGAAGGTCGACGTCATCGAAAAGGGCGGCAAGTGGACCCACGTCAAGGCCAACAACATGGACGGCTACATCTCGACCAATCTCCTGAAGTAGCCGCTTAGTCCGGCCGGGGATCGAAGGGCCATCGGGACGGCTTCGTCCCGGTGGCCCTTTGCGCGTTAGCGATCGATTAACCAAACCGGGGTGACACTCGGTGGATGACGACCCGCTCGAGACCAAGCCATGGGGTGCTGGCCGGCGCGCTGCTCGCCGCCGCCGTCGCCCTCCTCCCTTCCCACAGCATGGCCGAATGGACCGGGGCCGATGACGAAGTGGTCAACCAGCTGGCCGGCGTCCTGGTCCTCGCCCGCGACTGCAACAAGCTCGATCGCTACGGCCCGCTGCTGAGCAAGGCCTATGCGCAGTACATCGCGGCGCACGCCACCACGAGCAGCGACCGCAAGCATGCCACGGATGCGGCCATCGAGGCGGTCAACGAGGCCACGGACGAAGCGAAGGACAATCCCAACCGCGAGCTCTACTGCCTAATGGCGGACGCCATCGTCCTCAACTTCCTGCGCCAGACCGCCAGCGCCGACGACACCGGCACGGACACTACGACACCCGACGCCGGCCAGTAATCCGCGCGGCTTGACAGCCCGCGGACCGTCACGGGATCGTGACCGCCGCAACGATGACGGGTCGGCGAACCATGCCCAGGCGCAAGCGGAACTCGCCCGGCGCGCGCAAGCCGGCGATCGAGGACGACATCGACGTCGGCGCCCGGCTGCGGTCGCTGCGGCAGATCTACGGCCTCTCGCAGCGCGAGCTGGCGCGCCGCGCCGGCGTCACCAACGGCACGATCTCGCTCATCGAGCTCAACCAGACGAGCCCGCAACTCGCCTCGCTCAAGCGCATCCTCAATGCCTTCCCCATCACCGTCGCCGAGTTCTTCACGTTCGACCTGCAGTCGCGCGACCGCGTCTTCTTCCGGCAGCAGGAACTGACGGAGATCGGCGGCGGCGCGCTGTCGTTCAAGCTCGTCGCGGCGCAGCGGCACGACCGCCGCCTGCAGGTGACGCACGAGATCTACCAGCCGGGCGCCGACACCGGCCACGACATGATCACCCATGACGGCGAGGAAGGCGGGGTGGTCGTGCGCGGCCGGCTCGAGGTGACCGTCGGCGAGCAGACCGCGATCCTGGGGCCGGGGGACGCCTATTTCTTCAACAGCCGCATCCCGCACCGCTTCCGCAATCCCGGCGAGGACGAGTGCGAGGTGGTGAGCGCGGCGACGCCGCCGAGCTTCTGACGGCGCGCGTGCGAAACAACCCCATGCATTAAAAAATAGCCGTTGTTTTTCAAGGGGATCACTGAGTCGGTTCGGACCGGTTTCCGGCCGGCCGCCGGCGGCTATTGGGCGAAATCCGGCTCCTCGCGCGCGAGCAGGCGCTGCATGGCGGCGAAGTACTCGAAGGGCGCGCCGGATTCCCCCTCGACGTATTGGTCGTAGGTGAGCCGCGCCACGTCCTGTTGGATCAGGTTCGGCTTGGCGCCGGAGCAGGCCAGCATGTACTGCTCCTCGCAGGAGACCTCGAAGTAGTAGAGGTCGTAGAACGCCTCGGCGACGCTCCGGCCAACGACGATGACGCCGTGGTTCGCCAGGACGAGGATGTTGTTGTCGCCGAGGGCCTCGGCGATGCGCCGGCCCTCCTCCTCGACGATGGCGAGGCCGTTGTAGCGGTCGTCGTAGCTGACCCGGTTGTAGAAGCGCAGGCCGTTCTGGTGGATCGGCAGCAGGCGCCCGCCCTCGACCATGCTGAGCCAGGAGGCATAGCGCATGTGCGAGTGCATGACGCAGGCGGCGCGCGGGTGCCGCATATGGACGCCGATGTGGATGCAGGCGCCGCTCTTCTCGCAGACGCCGCGCCCTTCCACGGTCTCGCCGGCGCTATCGACGACGATGAGATCGCTGGCCCGGATCTCCTGCATCAGCAGGCCGTGCGGCTTGACGAGGAAACGGTCGGCCGTCCCCGGGACGGTCAGG
>JBKOWC010000094.1:0-8216 GCA_046724215.1 Pseudomonadota bacterium
TTCGTCCCGGCGCCGTTCGTGGACCAGGCCTACGAGAACCGCACGCTGCCCATCGGCCGCGGCCAGACCCTGAGCCAGCCGGAGGTCGTCGCCCTGATGACCCAGGCGCTCGAGCTCAAGTCGCGGCACAAGGTGCTGGAGATCGGCACCGGCTCCGGCTATCAGACCGCGGTGCTGTCGCGCTTGGCGCGGCGCATCTACACCATCGAGCGTCACAAGCCGCTGTTGAAGGAAGCCGAAGCACGGCTTGTCGCGCTGCGCCGTCACAACATCGTGACCCGGCACGGCGACGGCAGCCGCGGCTGGAAGGAGCAGGCGCCGTTCGACCGCATCATCGTGACGGCAGCCGCCAGCGAGGTGCCGACTGCGCTCGTCGAGCAACTGGCGGTCGGGGGCATCCTCGTCATCCCCATCGGACCCGAGCGCGACGACCAGGAGCTCTATCGCATCGTCCGCACGGAATCGGGCTTCGAGCCGATGCGCCTGTGCACCGTCCGGTTCGTTCCGCTGGTTGCCGGGGCGCCGCCAGAGGAGGATTTCGTTTCCGCACGAGAGCGGCACCGCGGCGCGGGGGCGCAATGAAACGGCGCCCTGACTCAGGCCTGCCGCGCCCGTTTTGGCGGGCCGTCGTCATGGTGTCTTGTCTCGCCGGCCTGCCAGTTGCGGGCTGCAACTCCAGTGGTCGCCCTGAAGGCACGGCCGGCCCCGGCGCTACAGCGAACGAGGAACCCGCGCCGCGCAACGGCGCGCAGACGCCGGGCCTCTATCGCGCATTTCCCGGCGACACCGTGTATGGCGTCGCGCAGCGCTTCGGCGTCCCGGTGCGGACCCTCATCCAAGACAACAGCCTCAAGCCTCCCTATCGCCTGGAGGCCGGTCAACCGCTGCGCGTCCCGGTGCGCCAGGAGCACATCGTTCAGCCTGGCGACACCTTGTTCTCGATCGCACAGATCTATGGTGTCGACCAGAGCAGCCTGGCCCGCGCCAACGGTGTGGCCCCGCCCTATGCCGTGAGGCCCGGCCAGCATCTCACGCTTCCGGGGCGTGTCGACGCGAACGGCCCGGGTCTCGCGGAATCGCCGCCGCCCGGTCCCGTGGCGCCGATTGCCCCCGCCGGCGCTCTCGCCGTGGAACAATTGCCGCCACCGAGCGCAAAGCCGGCCCCGCCCACCGACGTCAAGCCGTCCACCGCATTGCCGGGCGTCAAACCGTCGACGGCGTCACCTGCGATCGCGCCACCGCCTCCGGCCGCCGCGGAGCCCGTTCCCGCGCCACCGGAGAATCCGCCGAACGCCGCCAAGCCGCCGCCACAGACAGCGACAGTCGTGCCCGAACCAGCGCCGCGCTCCAACAGCCCCTTCCTCTGGCCGGTGAAGGGCAAGATCATCTCCGGCTTCGGGGTCAAGCCGGGCGGGCTGCACAATGATGGGATCAACATCGAGGCGGCGGCCGGTTCCCGCGTCGTGGCCGCCGAGAATGGCGTCGTCGCTTACGCGGGCAACGAGCTGCGCGGCTTCGGCAACCTCCTGCTCATCCGTCACGCCGACGGCTGGGTCACCGCCTATGCCCACAACGACAAGCTGCTGGTGAAGCGGGGCGACCATGTGAAGCGCGGACAGGTCATCGCCGAGGTCGGCAGCACCGGCAATGTGACTTCGCCGCAGCTGCATTTCGAGCTCCGCAAGGGGACGGAACCCGTCGACCCCCTGAAGTATCTCGGCGCGTCCGCTACCGGCGCTACTCCAGCCGCTTCCCCAGCCGCCCCGCCAAATCCTGGATGAACTGCCAAGCGACGCGGCCCGAGCGGGCGCCGCGGGTGACCGACCACTCGTTCGCCTCGGCGCGCAGCGTCTCGACCGGCACATCCAGCCCGTAGTGCGCGGCATACCCCTCGATGATCGCGAAATACGTGTCCTGATCGCAGTGGTGAAAGCCGATCCATAACCCGAACCGGTCGGAGAGCGAGACTTTCTCCTCGACGGCTTCCGACGGATTGATCGCGGTCGAGCGCTCGTTCTCGATCATCTCCCGCGGCATCAGATGGCGGCGGTTCGACGTGGCGTAGAACACGACGTTGGCCGGCCGTCCTTCGATGCCGCCCTCGAGCACGGCCTTCAGCGACTTGTAGCTGGTGTCGCTGCTGTCGAACGAAAGATCGTCGCAGAAGAGCAGGCAGCGCCGCGGCGACGCCCGCAGCCGCTTGAGCAGGTTCGGCAAGGAAGCCAAGTCCTCGCGGTGGATCTCGACCAGGGCGATCGGCGGCCGCCCCGCTGCGGCACTCTCCTTGTTGACCGCTTCGTGGACGGCCTTAACCAGCGAGCTCTTGCCAGTGCCGCGGGCGCCCCAGAGCAGGGCGTTGTTGGCCGGCAGCGCGGCGGCGAACCGTCGCGTATTGTCGAGCAGGATGTCGCGTGCCCGGTCGACGCCGCGGAGCAGCGCCAGCTCCACCCGGTTGACGTTCCGCACCGGCTCCAGCCATTCCCCGTCGGCATGCCAGATGAAGGCGTCAGCGGCGTCCAAGGCAGCCGATTGCGGCCCCCGCGGCGCCAGGCGGTCGAGCGCCTCGACGATGGCGCGAAGCGCCGGCAGCATTTCGGATTCGGTCATCGGAAACAGCCTTGCTGATCGGATCGCCGCCGCCAGACGGTTGCCGGCGACCCTACCCACAACACCCCGATCGGTCAATTTCCCGGGCATTCCGAGGGGTAGCGGGCCGCCCTTCCTGTAACATTGCAATTCAGTCCCGGCCCAGTATAGTCCGCGCGCACGACGACGGGACCGGAGACAGGAATGTTCATCGCGACGGCCTATGCGCAGAGCGCCGGGGCTCCCGCCCCCGGGATCGACTACTTCTCATTTCTCCCCTTCGTCCTCATCCTCGTCGTCTTCTACTTCCTGCTGTTCCGGCCCCAGCAGCAGAAGGCCAAGCAGCACAAGCTCTTGATCGAAAGCGTTCGGCGCGGCGACCGGGTCGTCACCGGCGGAGGGATGCTCGGCGTGGTCACCAAGGTCTTTACCAACGACGAGGTCCAGGTCGAGATCGCCGACGGCGTCCGCGTCCGCGTCATCAAATCGACGATCGCCAGTGTCACGTCACGTACCGGCGCCGTCCCCGCGGCCAGTACCCGGTCCAACAGCAAGGACGACGACGAGCAAGAAGTCGAAGAAGAAGCGGCCGAACCGGACTCCCGCGAGGCCAAGAAACGCTGATTGCCGATTTTTTGGGCCGCGGCGACGGAACCGATAGACACCCTCCACTATGCTGCATTTCTCGAAATGGTCGATCTGGGTCACGCTCGGCATCCTGCTGGCGGGCCTCGTCTTCGCCGCACCGAACCTGCTGACGCGCGAACAGGCGGAGGCCCTGCCTTCCTGGTTGCCGCACAAGCAGATCAGCCTCGGCCTCGATCTTCGCGGCGGCTCCTACCTGCTGCTCGAGGTCGATGTCCAAGGCGTCACTAACGATCAGTTGCAGACCGCTAAGGACTCAGTGCGGGACGTGCTGCAGAAGGCCAAGGTCGGATACACAGGCATCGGTGTCGACAACGGCAAGGTCGTCGTCAAGCTGACGAATCCGGGCGATGCGGACGGTCTCCGCGACTCGTTGCGCAATGTCGATCGCGAGATGACGCTCGATATCGATGCTGCCGGCAACGTCGCGATGTCGCTGCCGGACAATGTCATCCAGGCGCGTCAGAGCCGGGCGGTCGAGCAGTCGATCGAGGTGGTTCGCCGCCGCGTCGACGAAACGGGTGTGAAAGAACCGACGATTCAGCGCCAGGGCGACAACCGCATTCTCGTACAGGTGCCGGGTGTCGCCAATCCGCAGGAACTCGAGGCCCTCCTGGAAAAAACCGCCAAGATGACGTTCCAGTTCGTCGATCAGAATGTGCCGCAGGATCAAATCGACCGGGGGCTGGTGCCGCCGGAAGACGAGATCCTGCCGATGGACGAGTCGAACGCGCGAGCGGGTGGTCCGGCAAAAATGGCCATCCAGAAGCGCGTCATCGTCAGCGGCGAACATCTGGTGCAGGCGACGTCGTCATTCGACCAATACGGCGCGCCGGACGTGCAGTTCAAGTTCGATTCGGTCGGCGGCAGGCAGTTCTGTGCCGCAACGAAAGACAATATCGGCCGCCTCTTCGCCATCGTTCTCGACAAGAAAATCATCAGCGCGCCGCGCATCCAGTCCGCCATTTGCGGCGGCGACGGAATCATCACCGGACATTTCACGACCCAGGAGGCGAACCAGCTGGCGATTCTGCTCAACGCCGGTGCGCTGCCGGCGAATCTGACCAAGGTCGAAGGCAGCACCGTCGGAGCCGATCTGGGTGCCGACTCCATTGCCGCCGGCAAGCTGGCGTCGATCATGGGCATCGTGCTCGTTGTCGTCGCCATGGTCATCTTCTACGGCATGTTCGGGCTGTTCGCGGACGTTGCCCTGATCTTCAATGGAATCCTGTTGCTGGCCGCGATGTCGCTGCTGCAGGCGACGCTGACGCTGCCGGGCATCGCCGGCGTGGTCCTGACGCTCGGCATGGCGGTCGACGCCAACGTCCTCATCTATGAGCGCATCCGCGAGGAGATGCGCAACGGCCGCGGGCCGGTGACGGCGATCGATCAGGGCTATCGCGGGGCCATGGGCACGATCTGGGACTCGCACATCACGACCATCGTGTCCGCCATCGCCCTCTACGCCGTCGGAACCGGGCCGATCAAGGGTTTCGCTGTGACGCTGGGGATCGGCCTCGTCATCTCCCTGTTCACGGCCGTCGTCGTCGTGCGTCTCATCACCGCGACGTGGCTCCGCCATGCGCGGCCCAAAGAACTGCCGCTGTAGCCCTCCATGTTCTACCGTCCCGTTCACCTCATTCCCGCGAACACGCGCATCGACTTCATGCGCTGGCACAAGATCACGTTCGTCGTCTCCTTGTGCCTCGTCCTCGGTTCCTTCGCGCTGATCTTCCTCAAGGGCCTGAACTCCGGCATCGATTTCGAAGGCGGCATTCTGATCAAGGCCCAGGCGACGCAGGGGCCTGCCGACCTGGCCAGCCTGCGCTCGCAACTCGACAGGATCGGTGTTGGCGAGGTGTCCCTGCAGGAGCTTGGCTCGTCGACCGACGTTTCGATCCGGCTCGCTCACCAGAAGTACACCGACGCGGATCTGCAGCAGGTCAAGGACGAGATCAAGAAGGAGCGGCCGGGCACGCGCCAGGAGGAACTCGACCGGATGGGCCCGACGCGCGCCGATGGGGAGGCCCAGCGGCACGCGGTCGACAAGGTCACGCAGTCGCTCGGATCCGCCTATGCAGTCCGGGGATGGCAGTTCGTCGGGCCGAAGGTCGGCGGCGAGCAGATCCAGGCCGCCATCTGGGCGATCATCCTCTCGATGGGCGGCATCATGGCCTATGTCTGGTTCCGCTATGAGTGGCAGTTCGGCGTCAACGTACTGGCCGCGTTGATCCACGACTGCGTCACCACGGTCGGCCTGTTCGCACTGCTGGGTTACGAATTCAATCTGACGGTCGTTGCCGCGGTCCTGACGATCGCCGGTTACTCCGTGAACGACACCGTCGTGATCTACGACCGCATCCGGTCGGAACTCCGGCGCTACAAGAAGATGCCGCTGTCCGAGTTGCTGAACCTCTCGATCAACGAAACGCTGCCCCGCACCGTCATGACCAGCGGCATAACGCTGCTCTCGGTCATCGCGCTCTATTTCTTCGGCGGCGAGAGCCTGCACGGCTTCAGCCTGGCGATGCTGTGGGGCATCTGCATCGGCACCTATTCCACGATCTACGTCGCGGCGCCGATGCTTATCTATATGAACCTGCGGCGCGAGAAGGTCGGCCCGACCGTGAAGGCGGACGCCGGGACGCGGCCGTAGGCCGCCGGCCGTGGACCTCACGCCGCTCCTTCCCGCCGGCCGGCAGATCATCGAATCCTATGGCGGCGGCGGTTTTCGCGTCAGCGGCCACAGCGTCGCCGGCTCGATCCTCGTCTTTCCCGATCATGCGACGGCTTGGGCGGTAGCCGATATCGCGGGCCTGAGCGTCGACAGCATCGCCGAGATCGTGCGGGCCGGCGCGGCGGGGTCGGTCGACCTCGTCCTTGTGGGCTGCGGCCCGCGCATGGGACTGATCCCGGCGCCGGTCCGCCAGGCGCTGCGCGATGCCGGTATCGTGGCCGAGGCCATGGACACCGGCGCCGCCTGCCGGACCTACAATGTGCTGATGGCCGACGGCCGGCGAGTGGCCGCCGCGCTCATCGCGATCGATTGAGCAGGGCCGGACGGGGCTGCTACGGACCCGTCCGATGCTCCACTACCACTGCTGTCCCCAATGCGCCGAAACCATACCGTACAGCATTGGAATCGACAGCATCGTATTGAGACGCGATGTCACCATGGCCACTCGGGCGGCCTTTTTCTTGGTGTCCGCGTCGGCATCGACAAGGCCGAGCGCTTTTTGCTGGTTCGGCCAAATGATGAACCAGACATTGTACGCCATGATGAGGCCCAACAGCATGCCGATCGAGACCGGAATGTTATTCCACGACTTGTTGTAGGTCATGGTGATCAGCCCGAACAGGACGGTCGACGCAGCGCCCCAGCGGAAGAAGAACAGCGCCGTGGGCGCGATCACCTTGCTCACCGCCGGCTTCTGCTCATCGGGAATCTTGGGCATCGAGGGGATCTGAACGAAGTTGAAATAGTAAAGCAGCCCGATCCACAAGATCCCCGACCAGATGTGTAGCAGGCGGAAGATGAACGCCCAGAAATAGCCGTCGGCGAGGCTCTTGAAGTGCCCGGCGATGATAAACAGAATCACCGCCAGAACTACGCCGATCCCGAGCACCTTGTGCAGGTTTTCCCATGGTACCAATTTCATTGTTCCTGACTCCTCCGCCGTTGCGGTCCCCTGAGGATTCGATCGTTCCAGGATAGCCAGGGAACATGATGGGTGCAACGAGGCTTAGGAGACTATCCTGCATAACAGACCGATCTGGTAAGCAACGGTGCCGGCGATCGATCCGAGCCCAGACAGTCTCTCCTATTGTGCCCGGCAGGTTCGGCGCTACGACCACGACCGCTATCTGACGACGCTGTTTGCGGGCGGCGAGGTCCGCGACGACCTCCTGGCGCTCTATGCCTTCAATCTCGAGATCGCCAAGACGCGCGAGATCGTGCACGAGCCGATGATGGGTCGGATACGCCTGCAATGGTGGCGCGACTGCATTGCCGAGATCTATGCCGGTGGCGAGCGCCCGCATCAGGTCTTGCAACCGCTGGCCGCGGCCATCCGCCGGCACGCCCTGCCGCGCGCCCATTTCGACCGCCTGCTGGACGCGCGCGAGGCGGACATGGGCGACGCGCCGCCCTTCGACCTCGGCGCGCTTGTCGACTATGCCGACGGCACGTCGGCAGCGCTCGGACTGCTGGCTCTTGCGGCGGCGGGCGGCCGGACCGAGGCCGCCAATGCCGTCCGCCCCATTTGGGTCGCCTGGGGGCTGATCGGCCTACTGCGCGCGATACCGTTCCATGCCGCGAGCTGTCGCACCTATCTGCCGCAAACCCTGATGACGGCCCAGGGCATGACGGCGCACGACCTGTTCGATCGGCGGAAGCCGGCAGCCGTGGCCGCCATTGCGCGCGAAGTCGCCGCGGAAGCGCGACGTCAGCTGCGGGAAGGGCAGCCCATGGCCCGGGAGCTGCCGCGCCGCTTGCTCCCTGTGATCATGCCGGCGACCCTCGCGGCGATGCATCTGCGCCGCCTGGAGGCCGCCGGATATGACGTGTTTGCGACACGGGTTCAGGAAGTGCCGCCGGCCCGCCTGTGGCGATTGCTGCTGGTGCAGCTCCGCGGCCGGATCTGATCTACGCCGCCGCGCGTTTGGCCGCGCTCAGCCAGACCTCGAGGTCGCTCAGCGCGCGGGCGGCGAGCGCCGGCTTGCGGGGCGTCCGGTCTTTCGGGGCGTTTGCCTCCGGCAAGGGCGGAAACAGGCCGAAGTTCACGTTCATCGGCTGGAAGGTCTGCGCGTTGGCGCCGCCGGTGATGTGGTTCAGCAGCGACCCCAGCGCCGTCGTCGCCGGCGGTGCGTCAAGCAGTCGGCCGCGCCGGTCCGCGGCGGCGAATCGCCCCGCCAGCAGGCCGATCGCCGCACTCTCGACATAGCCTTCGACGCCCGTCACCTGGCCGGCAAAGCGCAGCCGGGGG
>JBKOWC010000150.1:0-4814 GCA_046724215.1 Pseudomonadota bacterium
GGAACTGCCCATGCCGTCGGGCCCGTGGCAGACGTGGCAATCGGAATGATAGCGACGAAAGCCGCTGTAGACCGGCCAACTCACGGTTCCGTCGGGCGCGATCTTGTAGGGCTTTTCGGAGTCCTGCGCGCCGGCCGAACCGGTTCCGGCGAGCGTCGCAAACCCAAGAGCGATCGCCACGCTCGCGGCGAGAACCCCGCTGCGGCACTGCGTCGTCGCCATCACCATGCATCCTCCCTTCAATATTATCGCAGTCGTCGGACCAGCCGATACAGTCAAAATTGGTCGCCTCCGGATGAGCCGGTCCCGACCACAACGCCAATTCCGGAAGCCGCCTCGGCGCAGCGGGTGCGCCTATGAATCATCCCCGGGGAAGATGAGGCCCGGCATCCGATGCGAACATCGAGATGCCGGGCTGGGGAATGATCGTTCAGAGCGTTTGCGCGACTACGGCAGCGCAAACACCGTCAGCACGCCGCCGAGCTGGGTGTAGTTGGACAGCGCCTTGTAGGCACCGACCGCGCCCAGGCCGGCCGTGTCTTCGGTGAGGCCGGCCGCGAGACCGATACCGGCCCAGCCGCCGACGCCGGACAGAACGGCAATGTACTGCTTGCCGCCATGCTCATAGGTGTTGATGTTGCCGATGATGCCCGACGGGGTCTTGAACCTCCAGAGTTCCTTGCCGGTGTCGGGGTCGACGGCCTTGATGTAGCCTTCGAGCGTTCCGTAGAAGACGACGTCGCCGGCCGTGGCGAGCGCGCCGCTCCATACCGAGAACGGCTCCGGATCCGACCACTTGATCTTGCCGGTGCCGGCGTCCCAGGCGATGAAGTTGCCGAGGTTCGTCCCGCCCGGTGCCGGATACATGCTGAGCGTCGCACCGACGTAGGGCTGGCCCGCCGTGTAGCTGACGCGGAACGGCTCGTAGTCCATGCAGACATGGTTGGTCGGCACGTAGAACAGCTTCGTCTTCGGCGAATAGGCCGCCGGCTGCTGGTCCTTCGAACCAAGGGCCGCCGGGCAGATCCCCTTCGAGTTGACGTCTTCGCCGTTCTGGTCGGTCGAGTACTTCGCCACGACTTCCGGACGGCCGGTCGTCATGTCGACATGCGTCGCCCAGTTCACCGCCGGATCGTACTTCTCGGCCACCAGCAGGGCGCCGCTCTCGCGGTCGAGCGTGTAGCCGAAGCCGTTGCGATCGAAGTGAACGAGGGCCTTGTGCGCCGTTCCGCCGACGCTGACGTCGGCGAGGACCATCTCGTTGACGCCGTCGAAGTCCCACTCGTCATGCGGCGTCATCTGGAAGACCCACTTCGCCACGCCGGTGTCCGGGTTGCGCGCGAAGATGGTCATCGACCAGCGGTTGTCGCCGGGACGCTGCTTCGGGTTCCAGGTGCTGGGATTGCCCGACCCGTAATAGACGAGGTTCAGCTGCGGGTCATAGGAGTACCAGCCCCAGGTCGTGCCGCCGCCGATCTTCCATTGATCGCCCTGCCAGGTCGCCGTGCCGGAATCCTTGCCGACCGGCTTGCCGAGGAAGGTCGTCTTGTCCGGATCCAACAGCGTGTCGGAGTCCGGTCCCATGGAATAGGCCCGCCACGCCAGCTTGCCGTCGGAGATGTTGTAGGCCGCCACGTATCCGCGGACGCCGAACTCGCCGCCGCTGATGCCGATGATGACCTTGTCCTTCACCACCAGCGGTGAGCTGGTTCCGGTGGCGCCCTTCTTCGGGTCGTTGTCGACGGTCTTCCAGACTTCCTTGCCCGTCTTGGCATCGAGCGCCACCAGGGTCGTATCGGCCTGGTGCAGGAAAATCTTCCCGTCCGCATAGGCGACGCCGCGATTGACCGTGTCGCAGCACATGACGGGGATGGTGTCCGGATCCTGCTTCGGCTCGTACTTCCAGATCACCCGCCCGTTGTCATTGAGGTCGAGCGCAAAGACGATGTTCGGGAACGGCGTATGGATGTACATCGTGTCGCCGATCACCAGCGGTCCGCCCTCGTGGCCGCGCAGAACGCCGGTGGAGAACGTCCACGCGGGTTGCAGATTCTTCACGTTGTCCTTGGTGATCTGCGATAGCTCGCTATACCGGGTCGACGAGTAGTTGCCGGCCGGGATCACCCATTGCTTGGAGTCCTGCTGCAGCTTCAGCAGCTCGTCGTTCGCCGACGCGACCAGCGGCAGCGCGGCCGCGATCGCGAGGGTCATTGTCGCCTTTATGAGCGGTGTTAGCTTCATCTAGTTACTCCTCCCTCTTTTCAACAGCTGTATGAGCGGATGCCCAACGAATGCGTTGGGGCCGTCTTCCCTAAATGATGGACCTGTTGAGTCGCGCTTCGCCGGACAACACCTCTTTTTGATCAGAGGCGGCTGGCTTCATGCCAGCTCGCTTACTACGATCGTCCGCAGGGGCAAGCTGCTTTGGGCTGCCCCGGTCCCTCGCCGGTTGAACATCCGTTCGGTCGGGTAGCGACTAAGTTATTATGCAGAGTTCTCGACGACTCGCAAGCGGTCTGTGCGACAAGACGGCGAATTGACAGAACGACGTGGCGCGGCCGCGAAAGGATGCAATACCCATGCCTGACTCAAATTCGACGCGCCGGCGGCCAGCGGCTGCTGCACTGCAACGCCCGTTGTGGCTTCTCGCGCTGGTTGCATTCCTCGCCGGCTGCTTGCCGCCCGCCGGCCGCACCGCCGACATGACGGTCGAGCAGGTGAGGGCCTTGCTCGCGGCCGCCGGCCAGGCCGTGCCGGATCTGTCGAACCACGATCTCGGCGGACTCGATCTATCGAACACCGATTTCAAGCGCGCCAATCTCACGGGCGCGGCGATGCGCAAGACCAATCTCGCCGGTGCCGACCTTTCCGGCGCCGTGCTCGATCTGGCGATCCTGCGCGGCGCCAACCTGAAGGGGGCGAAGCTGCGCAACGTCAGCGCCTTTTCCACCATCTTCGCCGCCGCCGACCTCTCGGGTGCCGACCTCAGCGGCGCCAAGCTCGTCTGCAATCTCGAGAATGCGAACCTGCGCGGCGCCAACCTGCAGGGCGTGGCGGCCGGCGCCGACATGCGCAACCAGTCGATGGGCCTGATGCGCATTTCGCTGCGCAATGCCAAACTCGGCGGCGCCAATCTCGCCGGCGCCGACCTGTCGCGCGGCATGCTCGAGTTTGTCGATCTCACCGGCGCCAACCTGACCGGCGCCAACCTGATGCGGGCCGAGGCCGGCGGCGCCGATTTCTCAAACGCCAATCTTGCCGGGGTCAACTTCACCGAGGCGGACGTGCAGGATGCGCGCTTCATGGGCGCCATCGGCATCGACAAGGCCATCGGGTTCGACACGGTCCTGCACAAAGACTCGGCACGCTTCGAGTGAGGCCGGCGCCCATGGTCGCGCCGTCGGCGGATGGTGGTGCAGTGCAACAGACAGGCACGCCGCGGCGCGCGTTCTGCTGCGGCGCCATGACCGCGCTCTGTTGCCTGCCGGCGCTGCATGCGCAGGCGGCGCTCCTGGCCGATCAGCCGCTCGCCCTTACCGAGGTCGCCCCCGGCATCCATGTCTCGCAGGGCGTCCACGCGGAGGCCACGGCGGACAATCTCGGCGCCATCGCGAACATCGCGTTCATCGTCGGCAGCGCCGGCGTCGCCGTGCTGGACAGCGGCGGCTGCGCGCTCTGGGGACAGCGCCTGCGCCAAGCCATTCGCGGCGTGACGCCGCTGCCGGTCCGCTATCTCGTCAACAGCCATGTCCACCCGGACCACATCTTTGGCAACGCCGCCTTCCGGGCGGACGCGCCGGAGATCATCGGCCATGCCAAGCTGGCGGCCGCCCTCGCCGCGCGCGGCGCCTTCTATCTCGGCAAGGTCAAGGACGCGCTCGGGCCGCTCGCGGCCGGCACCGAGGTGGTGCCGCCGACGCGCCCCGTCGCCGACCGGCTGGAGATCGATCTCGGCGGACGCACCCTCCGGCTGCAAGCCCATCCGACGGCGCATACCGACAACGATCTCTCGGTGCTCGACCTTGCGACCGGCACGCTGTTGCCGGCGGACCTGTTGTTCATGCGGCGCACGCCGGCGATCGACGGCAGCCTCAACGGCTGGCTCGCCGTGATCGACGAGCTGCGCCGAATCCCGGCCACCCGGGTGGTGCCCGGCCACGGGCCGACGGTCGCCGACTGGCCGGTCGCGCTCGACGCCGAGGACCGCTATCTGCGGCGGTTGCGGGACGACGTCCGCGCGGTCCTCAAGGCCGGCGGCACCATCGAGCAGGCCGTCGACAGCGCCGGCCGCAGCGAACAGGGCCAGTGGCAGCTGTTCGACGACTACAACCCGCGCAACGTCGTGACCGCTTTCGCCGAACTGGAGTGGGAATGACCTGTGGTACGATAGGCGCCTGCCTGGGAAGGAGGGGACCGATGCCGTCCCGACGCCGCCTGCTGCTCTCCGCCGGACTGCTGCCGCTGGCCATCGCCGCCGGGCGCCGCGCCGGCGCGGACGACGCCGACGATCCGTGGCCGGACATCAAGGCATCGCTGTTCGCCGACCGTCCGATCCAGGACGGCGCCGGCATCCTCGGCCTCGAGGCGCCGAAGCGCGCCTATGATGCGGCGCTCGTGCCGATCACGGTGACTGCCGCCATCGCGCAGACCGACTCCCGCTATATCCAGGCCATCCATCTCATCGTCGACAAGAATCCGGCGCCGGTCGCGGGCGTGTTCCATTTCACCGTCGACAGCGGCACCGCCAGCTTCGCCACGCGCGTGCGCGTCAACGAATACACCAACATCCGCGCCATCGCGGAGATGAACGACGG